>NZ_JALBUR010000002.1:0-198722 GCF_033971865.1 Grylomicrobium aquisgranense
ACCATGACGCCAGCCTTCAGAAAGGACCGGATCAGGTGTAACGTTCTCTTGTCGTTTACCTTTTCTCTCAAAATGGAGATTAATTTGTCATGATTCACCGTATCGAAATACTTTTCGATGTCGAGATCAATCACCCAGTCGTATCCGCTGTTCAGATTATTCAGGACATCCTTCATCGCATCATGTGCGCTTCTGTTTGGCCTGAATCCATAACTATGGTCACTGAATGTGCTGTCGTAGATGCCGCTGAGTACCTGGGCTGCTGCCTGCTGTACCACCCGGTCTGCGACTGACGGAATACCTAATGGCCTTTGCTTGCCATTGGGCTTGGGTATATAGACCCTGCGGACTGGTTTCGGTCTGTACTGCATGTTCCGGATCTGCTGTTTGATTATTTCTTTATGTTTAGAGAAATACTCATCCAGCTCACTGGTTTTCATGCCGTCCACGCCGGCCGCGCCACGGTTTCTCTTAACCCTTCTGATCGCTTCTTCCAAGTTTTCGTCACTCAGAATCACTTCAATTAATTCCATACCGCTGTGCCATTCCTTTCTATCTGTAGATTATTCAGAATCATCCCGGGGCCCTTTGCCGTCAGAGGTTACGATCCTCTGCTGTAGGCTTATCCTCCCTTTCGGACTATCCGAACATTGCGTATAGTGGGGCACACTATACAAACATTAGGTCCTTCGCTCCACTTCCGTTACAGAAGCTTCATCACTACTATGACCTCAGCTGACTTCCTGCGATAGACCTTTATCCGACCAGATGATAACGATAGCTGTTTAAAAGCGTCTCGGTTTCCCTGTGTTTAGGTTCATCTGTCCGCAGGATCTCTCGGGGTAAGACACACATCTGTAATTTCCATAGCTTCCTGATTTACCGGTCGGCTTTACGTTTGTCTTTTGGACTTCAGCTTGCATAGCAGCCTTATCCGCCTTATGGCCTCAATCAGGTTTCTGTACGTAAGCTCAGAAATATGCTAGCTACTGCTTTCGCTCTGGGTTATTCACCCTCGGCTGGTAGTTCACTTCGCTTGGCGACAAATACCCGCGGCCTGCCTCTATTGCAGGCTAGATGTGTGCCATGCCCGACACACCATGAAAAGGCACACAGTCCTGATGGACCATGTGCCTTTGCTGTATCTTTTAGTTGATGTTCTTACTCTACGGTAACACTCTTGGCCAGGTTTCTTGGTTTATCCACATTCAAGCCCTTTGCCACACTGAGGTAGTATGCCAGCAACTGCAGCGGCACAATGGCCAGTGATGTTGTGAAGTGCTCATCAGTTCTTGGAATATACACAGTGAAGTCGGCAGTGTCCTCAATGGCATAGTTGCCATAGGTTGTCACGCCCATCAGATAAGCGCCTCTGGACTTGACTTCTACCATGTTGGAAACTGTCTTTTCAAACAGTTTCTGCTGTGTGCAGACGCCAATGACAAGGGTGCCGTCTTCGATCAGTGAGATCGTGCCGTGCTTTAATTCACCTGCAGCATATGCCTCAGAATGAATGTAGCTGATCTCCTTGAGCTTGAGGGAGCCTTCCATACTGATCGCATAATCCAGGCCTCTGCCGATAAAGAACACATCATGGGCATTGGCATACTTGGCCGCAAACCACTGGATTCTCTCCTTATCTTCCAGAATCTTGCCAATCTTCTCCGGAAGCTGCTGCAGTTCACTGATCAGTTCTGCTTCCTGATCCTCATCAATCTTGCCGTTCACCTTGGCAAGGGCGATGGCAATAACATACATTGCCACCAGCTGGGCACTGTACGCCTTGGTCGTTGCCACGGCAATCTCCGGACCAGCCAGTGTATACAGCACATGGTCTGCTTCTCGTGCAATCGAAGAGCCAACCACATTCACAATGCCAAGGGTATCTGCGCCAAGCTGCCTGGCTTCACGCAGGGCAGCCAGAGAATCTGCTGTTTCACCAGACTGGGAAACAATGATGACTAAGGTATTCGTGGGATCCAGAATCGGATTGCGGTAGCGGAACTCGGATGCCAGCTCAATCCGGACCGGAATTCTGGCAAGATCTTCAATGACATACTGGCTGGCTGCACCAACATGGTACGCAGAACCACAGGCAACGATCTCAATATGCTTGTATTTCGCCAGTGTCTTCTCATCAAGGCCCTGCTCGCTCAGGTCAATCTTGCCTTCTTTGATCAAGGAATTCAGTGTATCTCTGACTGCCTTTGGCTGTTCATGGATCTCTTTGATCATGAAATGCTCAAAGCCGCCTCTTTCTGCAGCCTGGGCATCCCACTTCACTTGTGAAGGCTCCACCTGTGTTTCTTCACGGTCAATGTCATAGAAGGTAACTGTACCCTTACCAAGCTTTGCAATCTGCTGGTTGCCAATGTAATAAACGGTGCGTGTGTGATTGATGATGGCAGTCACATCCGATGCCAGGAAGCTTTCATCCCCAACCGTACCAATGATCAGCGGTGCATCCTTTCTGGCACAGTAAATCTCATCCGGATAGTCATGGAACATCACAGCCAGCGCATAGGTGCCCCGGATCCGGATCATCGCCCGTGCCAGTGCATCCACAGGACCTTCGTTGTACTTCTTGATATAGTAATCAATCAGCTTGATCGCCACTTCTGTATCGGTATCCGAATAGAATCTGTAGTCATGGCGCATCAGCTTTTCCTTCAGTTCCTGATAGTTCTCAATGATGCCATTGTGCACGCCAACGACATTATGGTCATCTGAACAGTGCGGATGGGCATTGAGCTCACTTGGTTCCCCATGGGTAGCCCATCTGGTATGGCCGATGCCGCAGGTGCCGATCAAAGCCTTGCCATCATTTGTTTTTTCAGCCAGAACCTTCAGTCTGCCCTTGGCTTTGACGATCTCAACATCTTTTTCATGGTCTCTGACAGCCAGACCAGCTGAGTCATAGCCGCGGTATTCGAGTCTTGCCAGGCCATCCAGCAGAATAGGAGCTGCCTGCTGATTCCCAATGTATCCTACAATTCCACACATATTCAGTTACTCCTTTTCCTGCCAATTATAATACAGAGTAAGTTTGAGTACAAAGTTTGTATTTTTCACCAATATCCTGCCGATAAAAAAAGACATCCGGATGAAATGACTTTCATCCAAAGGTCTCTTTGATGATTATTCAGCTTCAGAAGCCTTGCTATCGTCTTCTTCTGTACCTGTATTGAGGATATCATCCGGCAGCTTCTGCACATTGTTTGCAGCAACTTCGGCATTTCTTTCCTCACGGGCAGCCTTGAGCTGGGCAGCACGTGCCTTGATGCGGCGTGTTGTCTCACGGTCAAAGTCACGGCCAGTACCAGCCGGAATGAGCTTGCCAATGATGACATTCTCCTTCAGGCCCTGCAGATGGTCAACCTTACCGCGTACAGCAGCATCGGTCAGAACTCTGGTTGTCTCCTGGAACGAGCATGCGGACAGGAAGGAATCGGTTTCGACGGCAGACTTGGAAATACCAAGCAGAATCGGACCGAACTTGGCCGGTGTCTTGCCTTCATCCAGCAGCTTTTCATTGATGGCATTCATATGTGCAAGAGACAGTGTCTGGCCTGCAGACAGACCGGAATCATTGCCTTCGAGCACAATGACCTTCTTGAGCATCTGACGGATCATGACTTCCAGATGCTTATCGGAGATATCGATGGACTGTGCAGAGTAAACCTTCTTGACTTCCTTGAGGATGTACTCCTGAACAGCTCTGACACCAGCAACTTCCAGCAGTTCCTTCGGTGCAATCTGACCTTCTGTCAGCTTTTCACCAGCCTTGACCTTGGTGCCAACCTTGATCCATGGACGAATGACCTGAGTCAGGTCGCACTTATGCTCAATGCTTTCCTTTTCACCTGTTACAGTGACGATCATGCCAGTGTGGTTCTCCTGTTCACGGATGTCGGAAACGACACCGTCAATCTTGGAGATCACCGCAACACCTTTCGGTGTACGTGCTTCGAACAATTCCTCGACACGCGGAAGACCCTGTGTAATATCACCATTCTGGGTCGCAACACCGCCGGTATGGAAGTTACGCATGGTCAGCTGCGTACCAGGTTCACCAATCGCCTGGGCAGCCATGATACCAACAGCTTCGCCCTCTTCGACCAGGTTGCCGGTAGCCATGTTTTTGCCATAGCACTTGCGGCAGATACCATTGGCAGCTTCGCATGTGAAGACATTACGGATGTATGCCTGCTTGACGCCGGCATCCACACACTTCTGCGCCAGTTCATCTGTGATGTACTGGTCCGCATCTACAATCACTTCACCTGTCTTAGGATCGGTGATCGGCTGCTGTGTATAACGGCCGACGATACGATCATAGAACTTTTCGATCACGGAGTTGTTCTTCTGATCGATGATATCTTCTACCAGGTATGCCTTGTCGGTACCGCAGTCGTCCTCGGAAATGATGACTTCCTGGGCAACATCGACCAGACGTCTTGTCAGATAACCAGATTCAGCGGTCTTCAAAGCGGTATCGGTAAGTCCCTTACGGACACCATGGGTGGAAATGAAGAATTCGGATACGCTCATGCCTTCACGGAAGCACGATGTAATCGGGACTTCGATGATGGAAGGCTGATATTCCTTCTTACTCTTGGACTGGGTAGGACGGGCCATCAGACCACGCATACCAGCCAGCTGGGTGAAGTGATTCTTGTTGCCACGGGCACCAGAGACAGCCATCATGTTGATCGGGTTCATACGCGGCAGAGATGCCATCAGCGTATCACCGACTTTATCCTTGACAGCAGCCCACAGTTCCTGATAAGCACGGTCCCACTCCTGCATAGTCAGCAGGCCTCTGTCTCTTAAACGGTTGAGCTCATCAGCCTTCTTACGGCCTTCTTCAACCATTTCTTCCTTGTGCGGTGCAACCTTGATGTCACTCAGGGCAACGGTCATACCGGCAACAGTAGAGTACAGATAGCCCATATCCTTCAAAGAGTCGAGGATATCGGATGTACCGTGTGTCTTATACTTGTCAAACACAGCAGCGATCAGATTGCCAAGGTCCTTCTTCTTGAACTCACCATGAATTCTTCTAGAGGCAAATTCCTTGGTAATATCAGTGCCCATCGGTACAAAGTCATCATCCGGCGTCACCTTCAGATTAGCTGCATTTGTTTCATTCAAATACGGGAAATCCGACGGGAAGACACTGTTGAAGATGATCTTGCCGACAGATGTCAGCAGATAGCATTCATTCTGATGCTCTGTGAAGCATGTCTTGCCAACAGTCTTTGCCGGCAGGGCAATACGGCTGTGCAGATGCACAACACCAGTCTGATACGCCATCAGAACTTCATTGGGATCCTTGAAGACATGGCCTTCATTGTCACCATATCTTCTCCATCTGGCAGCCTCGCTCTTTTCGCCAAGGTTCTCCAGGGCATCTGCCTTGTTATAGAACTCCTGTGCGGTTTCTTCCATGTTCAGATAGAAGTTGCCAAGCACGAGGTCCTGTCCAGGTGTAACGATCGGTTTACCATCCTTCGGGCCCAGAATGTTATTGGAACCAAGCATGAGAACTTCCGTCTCAGCTCTTGCCATCTCACCAAGCGGGAGATGGACAGCCATCTGGTCACCATCGAAGTCGGCATTGAATGCCGGGCAGACCAGCGGATGGACACGGATTGCACGTCCTTCAACCAGGATCGGGAAGAATGCCTGAATACCAAGTCTGTGCAGTGTCGGTGCACGGTTCAGGAATACCGGGTGGTCAGCAATGACCTTTTCAACAACATCCCAGACACGCGGATCCAGTCTGGCAATGAGCTTTTCAGCAGTCTTCGGATTGGAGGCAATGTTCTGGTTGACCAGTTCGTTGATCACGAACGGCTTGTACAGGTTGATTGCCATTTCCTTCGGCAGACCGCACTGCCACATCTTCAGGTACGGGCCGATGGCGATAACGGAACGGCCGGAGAAGTCAACACGCTTGCCGAGCAGGTTCTGACGGAAACGTCCCTGCTTACCCTTGAGGGCATGGGACAAAGACTTCAGAGCACGGCCGCCGGCACCAGTGACCGGCTTGGAACGTCTGCCGTTATCGATCAAAGCATCGACCGACTCCTGCAGCATTCTCTTTTCGTTCTGGACAATGATGGCAGGTGTGCCAAGTTCCAGCAGCTTCTTCAGACGGTTGTTACGGGTGATGACACGGCGGTAGAGATCGTTCAGATCACTTGTTGCAAAACGGCCGCCATCCAGCTGCAGCATCGGTCTTAAATCCGGCGGAATGACCGGCAGAACAGTCAGCACCATCCACTCCGGCTTATTGCCAGAGGTCATGAATGCTTCCACTGTTTCCAGACGCTTGATCAGCTTCTTGCGCTTGTCACCTTTGGCACCATCCAGTTCCTTCATGATGCCATCATACTCAGCCTGCAGATCTACCTGTTCCAGCAGCGTCTTGACAGCCTCAGCACCGGTAGCAGCAGTGAAGCTGCCCGGTCCATAAATGGCTGTATTCTCACGGAATTCCTTCTCAGAAAGAATCTGCTTGTAAGCCAGGCCTGTATCACCCGGATCAGTCACGATCCAGGACACAAAGTAAACAACTTCTTCCAGCTGCTTCGGCGGTACGTTCAGCAGCAGGGACATGCGGCTCGGAATGCCGCGCAGATACCAGATGTGGGCAACCGGGGCAGCCAGTTCAATGTGGCCCATACGTTCACGGCGCACACTGGACTTGGTAACTTCAACACCACAGCGGTCGCAGACCACACCCTGATAGCGGATCTTCTTGTACTTGCCGCAGGCACATTCCCAGTCCTTGGTCGGACCAAAGATACGCTCACAGAACAAGCCGTCACGCTCCGGCTTCTGGGAACGGTAGTTGATTGTCTCAGGCTTCTTGACTTCGCCATAAGACCATTCACGAATCTTCTCAGGTGATGCGAGTCCTACTTTAAAGGCTGTGAAATTGTTGATATTCATTACTCGCCCTCCTTATCGTCTCCGCTTTCATCGTCATCATCGCCAAAGCCGACAATGGCAGCTTCCGGAGCGTCCTCTTCATCAATGTGGTCACGGATGGTCAGATCGCCATTCTCCGCCGCATCGTTGACGATGTTCTGGCGGCTCATGTCGAGTGTTGTCTCTTCACGCAGCTCTTCCTGCTCCATCTGCTTCAGATCCATCTCATTGCCATCGTCATCCAGCATTCTGACATCCAGAGCCAGAGCCTGCAGTTCATGAACCATGACACGGAAGGATTCCGGAATGCCCGGCTCAGGCAGATCCTGTCCCTTGACAATTGCTTCATAGGTCTTTGTACGGCCCATGATATCATCAGACTTCACGGTCAGGATTTCCTGCAGAACATGGGCAGCACCATATGCTTCCAGAGCCCAGACTTCCATTTCACCAAATCTCTGGCCGCCGTTCTGGGCCTTGCCGCCCAACGGCTGCTGTGTTACCAGAGAGTAAGGTCCGGTTGCACGGGCATGGAGCTTATCATCGACCATGTGAGCCAGCTTGATCATGTACATCACGCCGACTGCAATTCTTTCATCAAATGCCTCACCTGTCTGGCCATCATACAGAACGTATTTGCCATCCGGGGAAACATTGGCTTCTTTCATAATGTCACGGAGATCCTCGTTGGAAACACCATCGAAGACCGGTGTTGCAAACTTGACATTCAGCTTTCTGGCTGCCATGCCAAGATGCAGCTCAAGCACCTGTCCGATATTCATACGGGAAGGCACGCCGAACGGATTCAGCATGATATCGATCGGGGTACCATCCTCCATGTACGGCATATCCTCAACCGGATTGATGCGGGAAATGACACCCTTGTTGCCATGACGGCCAGCCATCTTATCACCTTCAGAAATCTTACGTTTCTGCACGATGTAGACCTTGACGACCTCATTGACTCCCGGCGGCAGTTCATGGTTGTCCTTGCGCTTGAATACTCTCACGCTGTGGACAGTACCGGCACCGCCATGCGGCACCTTCAGGGAATTGTCACGCACTTCACGGGACTTCTCACCAAAGATGGCCAGCAGCAGCTTCTCTTCCGGAGATACTTCAGACTGTCCCTTCGGCGTCACCTTGCCAACCAGGATGTCGCCTTCCTTGACGTCGGCGCCAACCATGACAATGCCTCTGCCATCCAGATTGCGGCAGGCAGCTTCGGCAACATTCGGGATATCACGGGTAATCTCTTCCGGACCAAGCTTGGTCTCACGGCATTCGATATCGTATTCCTCGATATGAACAGATGTGTAGACATCATCGTACTGCATTCTCTCTGACATGATGATGGCATCCTCATAGTTGTAGCCATGCCATGTCATGAAGGCAACCAGCACGTTCTGACCAAGAGCCAGCTCCCCATTGTACATGGACGGACCATCGGCCAGGATATCACCCTTGTCTACCTTCTCACCATCCCAGACAATCGGCTTCTGGTTCAGGCAGGTAGAAGAGTTGGAGCGCTGGTACTTGACCAGCTCATACGTATGTTCATGTCCGTCTTCCTCAGTGACAACAACCTTGGTGGCATCCACGAAGGAAACAACACCAGGGGCAGTTGCGACACAGGCAGCACCGGAGTCATGGGCAATGGCATATTCCATGCCAGTACCGACATAGGCGCTGTGCGGATTGAGCAGCGGAACAGCCTGACGCTGCATGTTGGCACCCATCAGGGCACGTGTGCAGTCATCGTTTTCCAGGAAAGGCACGCAGGCCGTCGCAACAGATACAATCTGGCGCGGCGAAACGTCGGCATAGTCAACTGTAGAGGCATCCACCATCACAGTTTCACCCTTGATTCTGGCAACAACCTTGTCGCCAGCCAGGTGGCCGTCCTTGATCTCGTTGGCCTGGGCAATGATGTGATCATACTCCTCGTCCACAGCCATGTACTTGATATCATCGGTAACCTTGCCATCAATGACCTTGCGGTAAGGTGTCTCGATAAAGCCATACTCATTCACCTTGGCATAGGATGTCAGGTAGGAAATCAGACCAATGTTCGGTCCTTCAGGTGTCTCAATCGGGCAGATACGGCCATAGTGAGAGTTATGAATATCACGGACTTCGAAGCCTGCTCTTTCACGGGTCAGACCACCCGGACCAAGAGCGGAAATACGGCGCTTGTTGGAAAGCATAGCCAGCGGGTTTTCCTGATCCATGAACTGAGACAGCTGGGAAGAAGAGAAGAACTCCTTGATCGCTGCTGTCAGCGGACGGATATTGGTCAGCTGCTTCGGGGTCAGGCTGCCAGCCTCGGCAATAGACATTCTTTCCTTGACGACTCTCTCCATACGGGAAAGACCGATACGGAACTGGTTCTGGATCAGCTCTCCGACTGTACGGATACGACGGTTGGACAGCATATCGATATCATCCTGTGTACCGATACCATCCAGCATTGTCAGCTCATAGTTGTACAGTGCATACATATCACTCATCGTAATTGTGTGCTTCTGGTTGAGCGGATCAATACCGATCAGCTTCACAGCATGACCATCTTCAGCCTTGACCTCAACTTCCTGTACGCAGGCACCAACCAGCCATACAGAAATCTCTTCACCAGCCATGACCCTCTTCTGGATGTAATCCTTCTGGGCTGTTGTCAGCTTCAGCGGTGCTTCATCCGGAATGTAGCGGTCAGCGACCAGTTCACCATCCTTATCCAGGACATCTGTGCCATTTTCAGTCAGACGGCCAATGACATACATGCGGGAACCAAGATCCAGCACGGCATTGACATTGGCATTGGTCAGCTTCGCAGCCTGACCATAGACGCCTGTCCAGACAGTGACTTCCTTGAACTCTTTGGCAAGATCTGCCACGTTCTTCTCACTCAGAACAGTACCGGCATCCAGCTGTGTTTCCTCGCTGCTGCCATCCAGGTCAACGGCCAGGATTCTGCCTACCAGTGCGTTCTTCCATTCTGTACTCATCACAGCAGTCACCGGATGAGAGAATCTATGGGTGAACGGCAGAGCACGGCAGTTGATGCCCTTGTTGATCTCATCGCGCAGCTGATTGCGTGCTTCCTTGTCAATCAGCTTGTCCTTCGGCCACAGCAGTGTACCATCGGCACCGATCAGATCTTCAACAAGCTCATGACCTTCCATACGGTCCAGAATGTTCAGCTTCTTTCTGACCTTGTAGCGTCCTGCCTTGGTCAGATCATAGCGGCGATAATCAAAGAACTTGGCATCCATCAGGTTCAATGAACCATCGATGGTCGCAATTTCATCCGCACGCTGGTTTTCATAAACCGAAAGCAGAGCTTCGTTTTTGGTATTGGTCTTATCCGCAGCCAGTGTATTCTTCACTTCTTCATAGTCACCGAAGACGGAAGTATACAGCAGCATATAGTCGTTCTGCAGATCACGCGGTTCTTCCGGTACAACAACGTCCTTATGAACCTCGAAGTTCATGGCCTGCAGGAACTTCTCCATAGCAGTTGTATCATGGGTATCCTCACCCTTCTCCGGATCCAGGGCCATGCCGATCGCCTTGAACAGGATGGTGCTGAGAATCTTACGGCGGCGGTCAATGGACACATTCATGATTCTGCCCAGGGCTGCCTTCTTGTCATCAGACATGAATTCCAGCCAGGTGCCGCGGCTCGGAATCAGCTCGCATGTATACGTATCACGGCCGGTTCTCTCCTCTGAAACAATATCAAAGTAAGCACCCGGGGAACGGACAATCTGCGAAACGATAACACGTTCTGCGCCGTTGATGATAAAAGTGCCGGTCGGAGTCATCATCGGGAAATCACCGAGGAAGACTTCCTCCCACTTGGTCATGACTTCACCGGTCTCATTGTCCATGATCTCCAGTTCCATCTTGGCCTTCAGCTGAGCACTGTAGTTCACCTCACGGTATTTGCACTCGCTGATCGAATATTTCGGTTCACCGAACTCATAGTCCAGGAACTTCAGACGGATGTTGCCGGCATAGTTGCTGATGGGGTAGATATCGTCAAATACCTCCCTGATGCCTTCCTTCAGAAACCAGTCAAAAGACTTTGTCTGAATTTCCGTTAAATCCGGAAGATCCAGACCGCTGCTTACTTTTGAATAATCCCTGCGGGATGCTTTCTTGCCGTACTGCACAACGTGGTATGTTTGCTTATTCTCCATGTACGCCATCCTTTCACACGCATCTCGTAACGCCAAAAAGGGTAGTTTTACCCCTTACCCAATTTGGATTCTTTTGCAGTTTACTATATTAACATTACACATTCAACTTGTCAATTTTTCACACACTTCAACACCCAGTAGCCCCGGTCACGGCTGATGATCTCACAATTGCCGAACACAGAGAGAAGCTTTTTCTGGGCGCTTTCTGCACCCTGCGCCCGCCGTATGACAGCCAGAAAGATCCCGCCTGCAGACAGATGTGCAAAGGCATCTTCAAACATGGGATAAATCACTCTCTTGCCCGCCCGGATCGGGGGATTTGTCACGATGGCATCGAAAGAGCCTTCTACGGCCGCATAGCCATCGGAAACAAGTACTGATACCGACAGTTCATTCTTTTCTGCGTTGAGCACGGTCAGCTCGCATGCCCGTGGATTGACATCGGCACAGGTGACATGCGCAGAAGGAAACAGTCCCTTCAGGACAATTCCAATTGCGCCGTACCCGCATCCCATATCAAGGATCTCACCATGAAGATCTTCATGTTCACAGCTTTCAAGCAGGACGAGTGTGCCATAGTCAACGCCGGTTTTGGAAAAGACGCCGTTGTCAGTGACAAATGTGTATAAATGGCCCGAAAACCGGAAAGAGTGCTCCTTCCGGTTTTCTTTGAGATTTCGGTTGTCAGTGAAATAGTGTGTCACTTATATCGATACTCCTGGGCCGAAAAGCGTAAAGCTTTTCAGAAATTGTGGTGCTCTTACTTCAGTTCGACAGTTGCGCCTGCATCTGTCAGAGTAGCCTTGATCTTCTCAGCTTCGTCAGCCGGAACATCCTTCTTCAGCTCAGACGGTACAGCATCAACCAGCTTCTTGGCATCAACCAGACCCAGACCTGTGATCTCACGGACTGCCTTGATAACAGCAACCTTCTTGTCGCCGAAGCTTGTCAGAACAACAGTAACGTTCTTCGGAGCAGCATCAGCAGCGTCCTCAGCCGGAGCAGCAGCTGCAGCAACAGGAGCAGCAGCAGTTACGCCATACTTGTCTTCGATTGCCTTAACCAGATCATTGAGCTCGAGAATAGTAGCTTCATCAAGATATGCAAGAATATCTTCCTGTGTTAACTTTGCCATGGATTATTTTCCTCCTCTTCCTTAGGCAGCTGCCTCTTCAGCAGCCTTTTCATTAGATCCTGCTTCTTCTGCAGGCGCACCTTCATTCTTCTGATCCGCAACAGCCTTAACGACACGAGCGAATGAAGAAACCGGCGCATTCAGTACGGAAAGCAGCATAGACAGCATGCCTTCGCGGTTCGGCAGTGCAGACAGCGCAGCAACAGTCTTATCATCAACGACCTTGCCCTCTACAACGCCTCCTTTGAGAACCAGAGCCTTGTGTTTCTTGGCAAACTTTGCCATGACACGCGCAGCAGCAGTCTCATCAGAACCAAATGCCAGCGCATTCGGACCAGTCAGAGAATCCTTGAGATCTCCATAACCGACGTTTTCAGCAGCCTTGGCAGCCAGAGTGTTCTTATAGACTTTCATCTCAACACCCTCAGCACGCAGGGCTCTGCGCAGTTCGGTAACCTCAGCAACACTGAGTCCGCGATACTCCGCAACGACGGCAGAAGAGGAATTCTTGAACTTGTCTTCGATTTCGCTGACAACGCTCTGCTTGGACTTCAATACATCCTGATTCATCTCTTCACCTCCATATTTCCGTGTTATCGCCTACTCATAAATAAAGCCCACGCGAAAGCGAGGGCCAAAAAGTACATATCCTTTTTACCTCGGTAACAAATTAAGCTTCCGCAGTTACTGTCTATGGTATTTGATAACGCCTGTAAATATTACTTTGTCCTGGAGAACCTGTCAATGCGAAAACATAAAAAATGCATGTCAGGACATGCATTTCCACCAGATTTAATCGATGAAATTCGTAAAAACGTGCTTTTCCTCCGCCGGCAGGCCATACTTCTGCTTCGCATCCGCAATTGCCTTGACCATGAATGCCATATTATGCCCCAGCACACGCATCACCTGCAGGCCCTCCAGATCCTTTTCGACATCCTCTGCCGTAAAGCCATGAACCATGTTCCAATAGCTGGAGGACACAACCGGCATCTCAGCAATCGTGAAGTACTTGTTCATCTGATCAAAGGTGGCTGTGGTACCGGCACGTCGGGCAGAGACAACCGAAGCCCCCACCTTGAAGCGCTTATCAAAGTGAGAACTGTAAAACAGCCGGTCCATGAAGGATACTGCGGTGCCATTGGCCGAGGCATAGTACACCGGTGTGCCGATGATCAACCCATCCGCAGCTTCAAACTTCTTTGCAGCCTCATTTACTGCATCATCAAAGACACAGTGCCCAAGTCTTTGACACTGATTGCAGGCAATACAGCCGCGAATATCCTTGTTTCCAATCCAGAAAATCTCACTGTCAACACCATCCTGCTTCAATGCCGTACCAACTTCCTGCAGAGCTCTGTCCACACAGCCATGCTGGTGGGGTGAGCCATTGATCATCAATACCTTCATCCTCAGTTTTCCTTCTTTCTCAGCTGCCGGATCATGCCAATCACCGCAGAAGAATCATCGCTTCCATAGCCCTTTGCCTGGCCAAGCCGGTACATCTGCAATGCATTGTTTAACATGATGGCAGGTACCTTTGCATCATGGCACAAATCATCCGCAAGTTCCAGGTCTTTCACGACAAGATCCGTCGCAAAGCCCGGCTTTCTGTCCCCTGAAAGTACCTTGTTCATTTTTGCTTTCAGAATCATATTATTGCCAGAAGAAGCCGTCGTCACGGCATAGAAATCAGTTGCTGATATGCCAAGTGCATCCGCCATTGACAGTGCCTCCCCATTGATCACCTGCGCAGAGAATGCCATGAAATTATTAATCAGTTTAATGGCACTTCCCATGCCCGGATTCTTCATGAAGAAGTAAGTCTTTGCAAAGGCATCGGTCACTTCTTTCCAGCCATGACTGACAAATGGTTCTTCTTCACAGCCAATCATGATCGACAGTGTTCCTCTGGCAGTACCAGCAGGTCCGCCGGATACCGGGCAGTCGATATAGTGCATGTTTTTCTCATCTGCAGCAGCTGCCATTTCCCGGGAAAGTTCCGGAGAAATCGTCGATGTATCCAGCACACACAAGCCTTCATGTCCATCAGAAAGCACTTCTTTCATCACTGCCGAAACAGCCGCCGGACCAGCAAGAGACATCACAACCACATCGCACCTGGCAGCCAGATCGCCAGCACTTTTCGCCTGCACAGCACGCTTTTCACACAGCGGTGCACATTTGGAAGCGGTGCGGTTATACACCATCAGATCACCAAATTTGTCCAGCAGTCTTTCTGCCATAGGCATTCCCATATTGCCTAAACCAATCATGCCAACTTTCATCTTCACGTTCTCCTTTTTACTTTCTTAATCCAGATGAATATTCAGAAACTTCTCTTCCTGCTGGGCAAGTGTCATATGCCAGTATCTCCTGCCGCAGTCAAGAGCTTCGATTTGCTGTATTTCCCCGTCCGTCAGCGTAAAGTCAAACAGATCAATGTTTTCTTTCTGATGCACCGGATTGGTTGACTTTGGCAGCGGAATACGTCCTTCTATCACATGCCATTTCAGAATGATCTGGGCAGTGCTCTTGTGATACTTCTCTGCAATAGAAACAAGGACAGGTTCATTGAGCAGCCCGGCATCACCATGTCCCAGCGGATACCAGCATTCCATTTTCATGCCATACGGCGCAATCCTCTTCTGCAGATCCCACTGCTGAAAGTAAGGATGGCATTCCACCTGCAGAATCTGCGGTTTTACCTCGGCATGAGAAAGCACATCCTCAAGCCGCTCACTTTCAAAGTTGGAAAGGCCGATGGCTCTGATCTTACCAGCTTCATACGCCTTCTCCAGATTGTGATACCCAGCAAGATAACTGCCAACCTGCTGATGCAGAATCACAAGATCCAGATAATCCAGGCCAAAACGATCCAGCATGCGGTCAACTGCTGTTTCATCTTCATATTCATTTGGCCAGATCTTGCTTGTCACCCAGATCTCACTGCGGGCTGCGCTGCTTTCCCGTACTGCTTTGCCAACCGCCGCTTCATTGAAATAATGATGCGCACTGTCAATGTGCCGATAGCCCAGAGCAAGTGCATTGGAAACGGCTTTCTCACAAGTATTGCCGTCTACCTGAAACACACCCAATCCTATGCACGGCATTTCCATGCCATTGTTCAGCCTGACTTTTTCCATGGTTTTACCTCACAGCATCAATATAAGCGACACGTTGTCATTTGTCAATAAGTGACAACATGTTATTTATATGAAACATATGTTACAATATCACCGGAGAAAACCATGTCAGAAGAATTCATCAGAGCGCGTACAAAAGAGCAGAAGGAAATCCGTATGAGTGCGGTCATGGAAGTTGCCGACGCACAGTTTCACAAGATGCCGTATCAATCGATCACACTGTCCACCATTGCCAGGAATCTTGGATCTTCCCGGGCCAACCTGTACCGCTATGTCAAAACAAAAGAAGAGATCTTTCTGCAGCTGTACCTGCAAAAAGAAAAAGACTGTATCCAGGAAATGCAGAGCATGGAGGACATCGTGCCGTGCGATCCCGCCCTTTTCGGTGCAAAAATGGCAGAGATCTTCTTCCATCATCTGGACTTTATACACTATCAAAGCATCCTTGCCCAGATCATTGAGCAGAATGTTTCTCTGGAAGCACTGACCGCCTTTAAAAAGCAGGTCAGAGAAGACCGTGCCCCCGTCTATGCACTGTTGAAAAAGCAGTGTCCTTCTTTAAGCCAGAAACAGATCCAGCAGATGTTTCTGACCTTCTTATATGAAAGCAGCGGCCTGTATGCCCATACCCAGGCATCACCATTAACCATCAAAGCAATGGAGCTTGCCGGATTTACGAATCAGAATGATTCATTCACCGACATGCTGGCAGAGTTCATTACCATGTGCATGCAGCACTACAAACCATTCCATCATAAGGAGAACAGCCATGATTGAGGAAAAATACATCCCGTTCCGTGAATATCAGACCTATGTGCGCATTGTAAAAGAAGATGATCAGGACAGTGTGCCGATCCTTTTATTACATGGCGGCCCTGGCAGCACCCACAATTATTTCGAAGTGCTGGATCCTCTTGCAAAGCAGCGGACTGTGATCAGCTATGACCAGCTGGGATGCGGAAACAGCTATGTGGATCATCATCCAGAGCTCTGGACGTTATCCACATGGATGGAAGAGCTGGACAATGTGATCAAATCGCTGCATCTGACCAGATTTCATCTGCTTGGCCAGTCCTGGGGCGGTATGCTTGCATTAGCGTATGCACTGCAGCAGCCGCAGGGCCTGCAGTCACTGATTCTTTCTTCCACGCTTTCCAGTTCGCAGCTTTGGGGCAGAGAACAGCACCGCATGCTGAAATATATGACAAAAGAAGAGCAGGATGCCATCGCGAAAGCCGAAGAAACCGGAAACTGGCAGGGCGAAATGGCACAGGAAGCCATCGCCCGCTATATGAAGCTGCACTGTGCAGATATCAAAGACAATGATCCGGAATGCTTAAGAAGAGAGAAAAGAAGCGGAACAGAATCCTATATGACTGCCTGGGGACCTAATGAGCTCACACCGCAGGGCACCCTGAAGAATTTTGATGTGACCGACAAACTGTGTGAAATCAAAGTACCCTGTCTGATCATCAGTGGAACAGATGATCTGTGTACGCCATTGATTGCGAAAACCATGTATGACCATCTGCCCTATGCCAGATGGGAATTGTTTGCCAATGCAAGGCATATGGTCTTTGCGGAGTATACAGAAAAATACCTGCAGCTGTTAGCTGACTGGTGTCAGGAGACAGATACAGGTATGATCAGAAACGAATCAGTACAGTAATCCACCTAAAAAGCTCCGTTTTCGGAGCTTTTGTTGTCTGGTATCATCCAATCACTTCAATATCATGCGGATAGTGATTCAATACCTCATGGCCATCTTCTGTAATCAGAACAAGGTCTTCAATTCTGACACCGGCAATGCCTGGATGATAGATACCCGGCTCAATAGAATGAATCATGCCAGCCTCTTCCAGATTGTGGTTTGTGCTGGAAACATCACCGTATTCATGGTCCTGCAGGCCGATGAAGTGGCCCAGTCTGTGGGTAAAGTCTTCACCATAACCGCCATTGGTGATGATATCGCGTGCCTTCTTGTCAACCATGGCAATCTCCACGCCTGGTTTCAGCATCTCTTCACTTTGTTCATTGGCTTCTCTGACAAGGTTGTAGACCTTCTCCGCTTCCTTGTCCGGATACTGTTTATAGAAGAATGTTCTTGTCATATCAGAGCAATATCCGTTGACCACACAGCCAACATCAAACAGGACGATGTCGCCCTCTTCCAGCACAGTGTCATCCGGCATATGATGCGGATCTGCTGCATTATCGCCAAAGGCCACAATCGGATCAAAGGAATAGCCGGAAGCACCAAGCTTCTTGTAGATGGCAAGCATCTGATCAGCAACTTCCACTTCTGTCACGCCTTCGCGAATCAGCTTCTTGAACTGTTCCATAGCAAGATCATTCACATGAGAAGAGGCACGCATCAGCTCAATCTCATGTCTGTCTTTGACCGCACGGGTCTGATCTACAGCCAATGATCCCAATGCAAAGCTTGACGCTGCTTTCTGCTCCATCAATGGCAGCAGGAATCTGGCTGGCATGATCTTATCCACACCGAGGCTCTGGTTAGGATCCAGATCCTTTCTCAGCATCGCAGTGACATCATCGGTATCATCATAATAGACTTTGCGTAAGCCCAGATCATCATCAAAGCGGAACAGGGCATTGACATAGAGCACTGGCTCTTTGTCTTTGCGCAACAGCAAGCCAAGGAATCTTTCACCCGGCTCAAAATGTTTTCCACACAGATAATCGATGGCATAAGGATCCATCACCAGCAGGGCATCCTGCTGCAGCTTATTCAAAACACGATTGACTCTATCCGTATTCAGCATCATTTTCACCTCTGCTTCTATTATAGCAAACGAAAAAAAGAAGCCAGCCATCAGACTGACTTCCTGTGTGCTTACTTATTCAGCAGCTACCTTGATACCAGGACCCATCGTTGTAGAAACCGTGATGCCCTTGATATAAGCGCCCTTGACAGATGTCGGCTTTACCTTGACGATCTGATCATAGAGAGCTTTGTAGTTGGCAGCCAGTGCATCCTCAGAGAAGCTGCACTTGCCGATCAGGCAGTTCACATTGCCGTCCTTATCGACACGGTATGTAACCTTACCTTTCTTGATCTCTTCAACAGCACTGGCAATGTTCATTGTCACAGTACCTGTCTTAGGGTTCGGCATCAGGCCGCGCGGACCAAGAATCTTACCAAGACGGCCCAGCTGACCCATCATATCCGGGGTAGCAACGATGACATCAAAGTCCATCCAGCCGCCCTTGATCTTCTCAAGAACATCTGCTGCACCGACAATATCAGCACCAGCATTCTTAGCCTCTTCAGCCTTGGCACCCTGGGTAACTACCAGAACTCTCTGGCTTCTGCCAGTACCATTCGGCAGCACCATAGCGCCTCTGATGTTCTGATCAGCCTGACGCGGATCAACATTCAGCGAGAAGCTGACTTCAACCGTTGCATCAAACTTAGCTGTATTTGTCTTCTTAGCCAGGGCAACTGCCTCAGCATACGGGTACTGCTTATTGGAATCTACCAGCTCTTTAGCTGCCTTATACTTCTTGCCTGCCATCTGAGTCAGTCCTCCATTCCTTCTACTTCAATACCCATGTTGCGGGCTGTGCCAGCCACAATCTTCATTGCAGCCTCAACATCATTGGCGTTGAGATCCGGCATCTTGTACTCCGCAATCTCCTTCAGCTGATCCTTTGTGATCTTGCCAGCCTTGACAGTCTTCGGTGTACCGGAGCCCTTCTTGACACCAGCAGCCTTCAGCAGAAGAACAGCAGCCGGAGTAGTCTTCAGAACGAAATCAAAGCTCTTGTCTTCATATGCAGTAATGATGACAGGAACGATATCGCCCTTTCTATCCTTTGTCTTGTCGTTGAATTCTGTGCAGAACTTCGGCATGTTAATACCGGCAGCAGCCAGAGCTGGACCCGGTTTAGCACCGCCGGCAGGGAACTGCAGCTTTGAAATCTTTGCAATTTTCTTTGCCATGTGGTTTTCCTCCTGTATTTTCCACATGCAGTGGTTATCGGATGTCTGCTTCACCCTCCCACGCATGCACACACAAAAAACATGTGCTGAAATATATTACCCTTGTTTATCTGATGCGTCAATAAAAAGAGTGCCGAAGCACTCCTCAGTCATTAATCTTTTCCAGATCTGTATAGTTGATATCCGTCGGTGTCTCGCGGCCAAACAGCATCGTCAGCACATTGGCAACCTGCGTCTGATCATTCATGGAAGAAACCTTGCCCTCCATGCCAGAGAACGGACCGGTCAGGATTCTGACTCTGTCACCAATGCCAAAGTTAACATCCACCTTCTTGTCAGACTTGCCCATTCTTCTCAGGATTGATTCCATCTCATCCGGTGCAACCGGGAACGGCTTGGCACCGCCGCCGGAAGAACCGATAAATCCGGTAACACCCGGTGTATTACGGACAACATACCAGGCTTCATCTGTCATCTTCATCTCAACAAACACATAGCCCGGAAACATGTTGTGCATCTTCTCAACCTGCTTGCCGTTCTTGATCTCAATCTCAGGTTCCTCGGCCACAACAATCCGGAACAGAGAATCCTGAATGCCCATGGATTCCACACGCTTCTCCAGATTTTCCTTGACCCTGTTCTCATGGCCGGAATATGTATTGACTACATACCAGCGCTTCTGATGCTCATCATCCACAGCTGCGCTTACATCTTTTTTGTCAGTCTTCTTCTCAGTCATGTTATGCTCCAATTCCAATCAGCTTTAACAGAATCGTAATGACGTAATTGCACAGAACAAAGAACAGTGCAAAGAATGCAGTGAAAATCACAACCTCACCTGTATTCTGCCAGATACCCTCACCGCGGTCAGAAGAACGCCAGTGCGGCCACACAACACGCTTGGCCTCCTTGCGGATGCCGCGGATCGTAAACCAGTGGTCCTTCGGCGCTTTATTCTTCTTCTCAGCCTTGCGTCTGGCTTTTTCCTCAGCCTTCGCCTGCGCCTTGGCTTTCTTTTCTTCTTTTGCCATTGGAAACCTCCTACTTTGTTTCCTTATGCAGAGTCTTCTTTCCACACTTCGGGCAGTACTTCATCAGCTCCAGCCGCTTGCCATTGCCTTTGCGCGACTTATTCGTCGTATAATTGCGGGACAGACAGACCTCGCATGCCAGGATGATCTTGTCATCTTTAGCCATAACAAAAACTCCTTCAAATGCCTTATTATTCTATACGCTGTTTTTTTCGGCGTCAATGGCCTTTATTTAACGGCATTTCTGACTTTTGAACGCACCCTCTGCAGCGTACAGTCATACGCCTTGCCCGTCATGCCAAGCAGCTGTGCACCCTGCGCATACGTCAGGCTCCTCTGCCAGCAGGCCATCACCCGCTTCTCTTTCACACTCATCTGCCGTACACTCTCAGCCAGACTGGCCAGGGCCTGCTCATAGTGCAGAGCATACTCCGGCTCTTTCATCCCCGCCGGTTCACCAATGCATTCATGCCCGCTGAAATTCTCACGTCCATTGAGAATTGCATCCAGACTGACAGTCTCCATCTGCACATTCTGCAGAGATTTGACAAACTTGCTCAGCCGGTGTGTGATTACACGGGTCGCAAAGGTTGCCAGGGATGCCTGCCGGTCAAAACGGTACGTATTGACAGCCTCCTGCAATGCCCTTAGTCCCAGTGCAAACATTTCATCTTCATACCGCTGTGCATACCAGTGCGGAAAACGATTGACGCAGAAACCGATCAGATTGTGAAACTGCTCATATAAAGCGCGCTGGGCATAGCCGTCTCCCATCCTGTTCATATACATCAGCTCATACGGATTGTCTCTCATATAAAACGCCCCCTGTTTCCTGTATTGTGTCACAGGATTCAGCAGGAAGCGTTCTTGTCTTGTCGCCATATTGTCCGGCATAATGACCGGCATTTTTCAACAATTGTGGAGAATTACAGAGGATGGCGCTTACTGAAGATCTCATACATCAGAATCCCAGCGGATACACTGGCATTCAGTGATGTGATCTTCCCCACCATCGGCAAGGACACAATGTAGTCGCACTGCTTTGATAACAGGCGGGAAATACCCTTACCCTCATTGCCGATGACAAGCACTGTATTCACATCATAATGCAGGTCGCGGTAATCCTGGCCATCCATGTCGGCACCGACAATCCACCAGCCCTTTTTCTTGAGATCTTCACAGGTGCGGGACAGGTTTGTCACACAGGCACACTTCACGGTATCAATGGCACCGGCAGACACCTTGGCAGCTGCCGGCGTCAGGCCGACTGCATTATTTTTCTTGAAAATGACACCATCCGCGCCAACCGCATCCGCGGTACGCAGAATTGCGCCAAGATTATGAGGATCTTCCAGCTCATCCAGCATGATCAGCAGTCCCCTGCCATCTTCCACATGTTCAATCAGGTTATCCACACTGTATGTCTGATATGGAGCAATCTCTGCACAGATACCCTGGTGATGATCACTATGGACCATCTTAGCCATGGTTTTCTTATCGACCTGCTTCACAGGAATGTGCCGCATTGCTGCCAGCTTTTCCGCCTTGTCATCCGGAGAGGAAAGATAAATCACTTTGGCACGGCCGCCATCTTCCAGAATCTGATGGACAGTGTTTCTTCCATATATATACTGTGTCATTGCTTTTCCTCCATCGCAGTCACGGCATCAAAGATCTCCCGGATCCGCTCTTCTTTTCCCGCCAGTTCAAGACCGCCAAGCAGTGCCTCAAAGCCAGTGGATATTTTATAGATCTGTACATCGGTATGTTTCGGCACACTGCCGGTAAACCCGTTGCGGCCCCGCCGGAACCAGCCTTCCTCTTCTTCATCAAAGAAGTTCTTAGCATGGAGTGTTTCATAGAAGCGGCACTGTGCCTTGGCCGAGACATAAGAAACACTCAGTCTCTGCAGCGTCTTGCCTCTGCCTTCACCCTTTTCGATCAGCCAGCGGCGTACATACAGTGACCATACCGCATCACCCAGGAACGCCAGTGTGCGGCCTGAACAAAGTTCCGGATTCATCAAAGCAGTCCCTTTTCCATCAGCTGTTTTCTGGCCGCATCTGCAGCATCCCAGTTCTTTTCAGCCTTGGCCTTGTTCCAGGCGGCAAACAACGCCTTGTCATCTTCTGTCACAACCGGCTTTTCCACTACAATGCCAAGCACATCCAGCATCTTGACCACACTGTTGCGATACCTGCCAACCTCTTCCCAGCTGACATCCTTTGTGCGCAGCAGCTGGTTGATCTTCTTGACCGTATCAAAGATCACAGCATAGGCATTCGGTGTGTTCATGTCATCATCCATGCAGTCAAGGAAGGCACGCCACGATGTCTCATCAAAGGCTTCAGTGCCGGCATAGCCAGCCAGCTGTGCCTTGATATCGGCCTGATGCAGCGGCTTCATGACCTTGTCAAGCTCCTTGCGGGCTGTTTCAACCGTCTCATCCGAGAAGTTGAGTTCTTTGCGGTAATGCACACTGGATACAAGCCATCTGGTCAGATTGGTGCCAAGCTGGGCAATGACATCCTTTGCCCACAGTGTATTGCCAAGAGACTTGGACATCTTTTCACCATTGATGTTGACCATCGCGTTGTGAATCCAGTAATTCGCCAGGCAGTTATGATGCATGGCTTCCTGCTGAGCCGCCTCATTTTCATGATGCGGGAATTTCAGATCCATGCCGCCGCCATGAATATCAATCCTCTCACCAAGATTGTTGTTAATCATGACAACACATTCTGTATGCCATCCAGGCCTGCCCTTGCCCCATGGCGAATCCCACTGGATACCTTTGTCTGTCTTTTTCCACAAAGCAAAGTCATACGGGTTGCGCTTGCCATCACCGGTTTCATCCACACGCTCAGAAGCACCTGCCTCCAGCTGATCCAGCTTCTGGTGGGAAATCTCACCATACTTCGGATCCGAATCCACACTGAAGTAAACATCCCCATTGACCTCATAGGCATGGCCGCTCCTGACCAGACCGTCAATGAAGGAAATGATCTGATCCATTGTCTGGGTCACTCTTGGCGTAATATCAGGAAGTTCCGTATTCAATTGCTTTCTGACATCCTGATACGCATCAATATAGCGCTGGGCAATGACAGCTTCAGTCGTACCTTCCTGGGCAGCCTTATTGATGATCTTGTCATCCACATCCGTAAAGTTGGAAACATAGGTCACCGTATACCCCTCTGCCTCAAACAGCCTCTTAAGAACATCAAACACAATCATCGGTCTGGCATTGCCGATGTGTGCATAGTTATATACCGTCGGGCCGCAGACATACATATCCACATGACCTTCATGAATTGGCTTGAAATCCTCAATCTGCAATGTGCGCGTATTATACAGTCGAATCATACTATCCTCCCTTTCCAAAAAAGGCGTCTTTCTCTTAAAAAGACGCCTCGCGTGGTTCCACTTTTCATTCTGCTCAAAGCCATAACGCGGCATACGTCAGACCCTACTGCATTCAGATCTGCCCTCGCGGATGCACTCCCCATCACGCAGACATGCGGCGCTTCCACCATACCGCCTTCGCTTCCATGTCAGACATGCAGGTACCCGTTCCGTTCAACGGTTTCCTTGATGATATCAGATATTAAAGTCGTTTTCAAACTCACTGCTTTCCGTCAGATAGAACGAATAAATCGTATTGCCGATCTTCATCCACTGCGACAAATCCGGCATCCAGATCCAGTCATTCCCATCCAGAATTCCCTTGGAAATCAAATTGGAAAGCTCCTTGTCAGAATACGGCCCATACTTATCCCTGGACCCATCATTTTTCATGTAGTACCAGATCTTCTCACTGCCTGCGTCCATAGCTCAGTCCGCCTCCACATATACCGTAATTGCACTATTCGAGGAACTAATCGCATATTCCTTGGATCCATCACTGATCTTATAGCCGTCTGGTGCATTCAGGCCAAGATCACTTGCCGAATAAGAACCCGCAGACACTTTATTGACCGTCTGTGTTCCCACTTCACTGTTACTGTCTTTATCAACATACGTCACCGCAACATTGACATCAGAAGACTGCTTCGGTGCATTGTAAGTCACATTGATCTGGCTGGTGGAGCTTTCACCATACTTGCTGTCATTGGAACCTGCCGCAACACCAATGGTATAGTTCGTACCATCCTGCAGGTTGGCACCGCTGATCGTGTAGAAAGTCTGTGATACCTGGCCCGCGGATTCACCATTGATCGTCAGATCATAGTAGCTGGCATTGGATACAGCGTTCCAGTTGATGGTCAAAGCACCGGTAGCGTCGACATTGGTGCTCAATCCACTTGGGGCATCCAGCTGGATCGTCTTGGCATTGTATGTGTAATTCACCGTGCTGGCATCACTGTCCGAATATTTTTTGGAATCGTTCGCCTTGGCAACGATCGATACCGTGTAGGTTGTGCCGCTGCTCAAAGAGGATGCCGGAATGGAAGCAGAGTTGCTGGCACTCTTGGCCAATGTACCAACAGATGGTGAAACAGTGACTTCATAGTAGTCTGCATTGGTTACAGCATCCCACTTGATCTGCACATTCTCGGTTGTTTCGGTAAAGGTGATATTGGTTACTGCTGAAAGCTTGCCTGCATCCGCAGATGCCGAAGCACTTGCCGTTGCCGAGGCATCGGCAGTGTTTTCGTACTGGTTGTAAGTATTGTCGCCGGCACCATACATCTTGCCATCCTTGGTAATGGCAATCAGCGTATTGCCATGCGCTGCAATGAAGCTGACATTCTTCCAGTTCTTGACGGCATCGGTGATCGCGCTGTCAGAGCTGACTGCCACAACCGTGCCATCTTTCTTCAAACCGGCAACGACATCATTGCCAGCTGCCAGAGCTGTGATATTGGAGATTGAAGAGGCATCCAGTGCAGAACCGCCATTGATTGCCACACTCTGCACCGCACCGTTAGCAATTACGTAGTACAGGGCATTATCACTCAGAGCAACAAGCTTAATATTGTCGTCCGAAGGAATCTTGATGCCGCCGGAAGATAACAAGGTGCCGCTCTTTGTCAGAGCAACCGTAACATCCTTGCCTGCATACACAGACGATACGTTCTGCCAGTCAGATACCTTGCACGCTGTATCCGAACCGGTGCATTCCACCGAGCCATCTTTGCGTACCGCGGCGATATGATCTTCGCCCATGGCAATATCTGTGATATTGCTCCAGTCAGAAGTGTCCAGAGAACTGTTTGTCGTCACAACCGTGCCATCTTTCTTCAGGGCAGCAGCTGTTTCATCATATCCGCTGATCTGTACTGCATTGCTCAGCTTGCTTGTGTCTATGGTGCCATGGCTTGTGATCTTGCCGTCACTGTCCAGATACAGCGAATACTTGCTGCCAAGCACCAGGCGGTTGGCAGAGCCAACCGACAGAGTGGAAGAGGAACCGCGGCCTTTGAGTGCGATCAGCAGAATGGCAAGCACTGCCACTGCGGCAATGCAGCCAGCCAACACAAACACTGTTTTACGTTTCTTCAGAGGCTGCTTCTTTTTTACTGTCTTCCTGGGACGCGAAGCCTGCCTGACTTCCTTTTCATCCTCCTCGTCCCAATCTTCATCCTCATCATCTTCGTCAGAGGCATCTTTGGTTTCACTCTCTTTGGCCAGATCATCCGGATTCATAACCTTGGTAGCACCAAGATCTTCGTTCTGGTTCTGATCCAGAACGTTGGTTGGACTGTCATCCACTGTATCCAGCTGCTGGGTAGCAGCCATGCCATTATTTTTCTGGAAAGGAATGGTGGCACTCTTTTCCAGATTATCGATATTTGGCGTCACAAATGTCATGGTATTGTCCAGCAGTGCCGTTACATCAATATGGTAAAGGGATGCCAGTGCCTTCAGATGCATGATGTCCGGGATACTGTTGCCATTTTCCCAATTCATATATTCTGCCACCGGTACAAACAGCCGTTTGGCAATTTCCGACTGCGGCAGTCCACTGTTTTTCCGCAGCAGGTTCAGTTTCTCTGGAAGCTTGTTCATAGCGATCCTCCCCTGTCCTATATTTTATGTGCACTCTATTTTCTTTTCAACGAAATGCCGCGTTTGTCCGCTTTTCCAACAAAAAAAAAGACTCTGGACAAGCCAGAGCCTTCATTGTACAAAGCTTACTTAACGTTAGCGAAGTACTTGATTGTACGAACCATCTGAGAAGTATAGGAGTTCTCGTTATCGTACCAGGAAACTGTCTGTACTTCGTATGTGTCGTCGTCAATCTTGTTGACCATTGTCTGAGTAGCATCGAAGATGGAACCATGTGTCTCATCGATGATATCGCTGGAGACAATGTCCTCATCGTTGTATGCGAAGGAATCAGACTGAGCAGCCTTCATAGCAGCGTTGATGGCATCAACAGTAACATCCTTGCCCTTGACAACGGAGAACAGCAGTGTTGTGGATCCTGTAGGAACCGGAACACGCTGAGCAGCGCCGATCAGCTTGCCATTCAGTTCAGGCAGAACCAGACCGATAGCCTTAGCAGCACCGGAAGAAGCCGGTACGATGTTGCAGGCACCAGCTCTGGAACGACGCAGATTGCCCTTTCTCTGAGGTCCATCGAGAATCATCTGGTCACCTGTGTAAGCATGAACTGTGCACATAATACCAGACTGAATCGGATACAGATCATTCAGTGTCTTAGCCATCGGAGCCAGGCAGTTCGTTGTGCAGGAAGCAGCAGAGATAATCTTGTCTTCCGGCTTCAGTGTCTTCTCGTTTACGCTGTAAACGATAGTCGGCAGATCATTTCCAGCAGGAGCGGAAATAACAACCTTCTTAGCACCAGCATCGATATGAGCCTGTGCCTTGGCCTTGCTTGTATAGAAGCCTGTGCACTCCAGAACAACGTCAACATTCAGCTCACCCCAAGGCAGATCCTTAGCATCCTTCTCAGAGTAAATTCTGATTTCCTTGCCGTCAACTGTCAGTGTACCCTTCTCATCATCGCAGGAAATTGCATGATCCCACTTACCATGTGTTGTGTCATGCTTCAGCAGGTAAGCAAGCATGGAAGGCTTTGTCAGATCATTGATCGCAACGACCTCATAGCCCTCTGATACAAACATCTGTCTGAAAGCAAGACGTCCGATGCGGCCGAAACCATTAATTGCAACTCTTACATCTGTCATATTGTCTAATCTAGACCTCCTTAATGTTGCGCTTAAATTATAAAGTCTCACTGTTTGTTCGTCAATTGACAAGGCTAAATCCTAGAACGCTTCGTTCTGATTTAATGGCCTCCTCGATACCGCTAATGCCTCCTTCACATTGGACGCCTGCGACTGATACAGCTTGTTAAACAATTCATAGTCATTGATGCGCACCATCGTGCCAATATAATCGTGATGTTTCGCATTAGGAAACAGCGGTGTAAAGTTTTCTGCCTTTGATACATTGAAATGTACTCTTGGACGTTCCTGCAGGCAGGCATTCAGCAGTTTGGCCAAAGCCACACTGTCCAGATACACCAGCTCATCAATATAGAGATCAGAGCCCTGCATCGTCAGTGCCGCGTAGCCGTCAATCCTGTCCTGGCCATTGTAATATCCGATGATCTTGCCGCCCTGGGCTGCAATTTCATTGCGGTAGCGCACAAAATCCTTCAGATCACGGCAGTAAAAGCCCGAAAAGCGCCGGATATAAGCAGAATATACTTTCAGCATATCCAGTGCCTGTACATCATAGGCACAGCCAAAGGAAGGCACCCGCTTCACATCCTGCCGCTGCACCATCCATCCTGTCCGATACATCCCTGCCCGGAATCCAAATGGTTCATACAGGGCAGGATCCTTGGCCCGGATGAAGGTCATCAGCTCGGAATGGGCACACGCATCCACCGTCACATTCATCAGCTGATGCATATAGCCTTTTCCCTGATAGGAAGGCAGCGTGCATACACCGGAAATCATGCTTGCGGAAAGTACCCTGCCATGAAACATGACCGGATGGGTATGGCGGCACAAAGAAGACACAATCCGCCCGTCTTCCTTCACAACATAGCAGGATGCCGGATCCCATACCGACTTGAAGTAGTAATCAATATATCCTGGATCTTCCTGTGGAAAACAGATTTTCCACATCTCACGGACCTGCTGGCGGTCCTTTTCTTCTGCCAGTACGATCATAAGCGGTCCTCCTTGTTCTTCTTCGTTTCGCGCTCTGTTTTCAACAGCCTTCTGGTACGGATCAGACCGATCACAGACATCATCATGGCCAGTATGTACAGCCCCCAGAGCTGCGGTGCCAGCACATACATCACAATCATGCCCGCTGTGATCGCTGAAAGATAAATAAAGATCACACGCCTCTGCCTTTCTCAGCCAGTTCATGGATCCGGACAAAGCGGTGCTTCATCCCCGACTTGGATACCGGTGTCCCTGTCTTTCGTTCATACAGCGCGCACAGTTCATTCAGACTGGCCTCCGGATTTTCTTTCCGCAGCAAAGCAACATCCTGCAGTTTCTGATCCACATGGCGCAGCCGATCCATCTCTTCCAGAAGCGCAATATCTTCCAGCTGCTTCTTCGCCGCCGCCTGCGACTTGACTTCATTTGCCACATCACAGTTGTTCAGCCGTGTCAAAGAGTTGGTAAAGTCGCGGGAAATACGCACATTCTCAAACTTCATGACCGCATCATTGGCACCAATGATGCGCAGGAAGTCCGCGATCTTCTCTGCAGCCTTGATATACACAATTGTACGCCCGCGCCGCTGAATTGTGCGGCCCTGAATTTCAAAACGCTTCAGCAGCGAAACCAGAAATTTTCCATGTTCTTCATTGTTGGCCGTAATCTCCAGATGATAGCTTGTCTTCTCTGGCGGATTGACACTGCCCGAAGCCATGAACGCACCAGCCAGATAAGCCCTGGCATTGGTGTCAGCTGCCACAATCTTTGCCAGCGGCTTTTCCAGCAGACCCCTGGCACTGTAAATGCCAAGATCCTGCAGAATCATCGGCACATCCGCTGTGATGCGCAGACCATAGATCAGATTCTTGTGCAGATTCATCTTCCGTTTGACAGACAGATCGATGCCGGCATCATAGCGTTCTTTGATCAGCCGGTAGATCGTCCTGGCCACCGCCGCATTTTCCACACTGACTACAATGGCCATACCCCGTGAGGATAAGGACAAGGATGAACACATCTGTATCAAGGCAGACAGTTCTGCCCTGGCATCGTTCTGTGAGAAAACAAGCGATGCCGTTTCATTTTTCACTTCGGCAGAGAATGACATTACACTTTCCCTTTCAGAAGATCTTTCGTCACATCATGAATGCCTTTGACATCATGACGGATCAGACCGTCATCAAAGCTGAGCAGATGACGGCAGATAATATCATAGTCATGTTTGCGCTCCCGCAGGCATACCGGATACGAATGCTTGCGGCTGTAGCGGGCCCGGTTAGCCTCCGGAATATGGTCATCCGCCACCACCACAGCATCCACACTGACACCATGGCGCTTCAAAGCATCCACATGGTCTTCTACACTGTATCCATCCGTCTCACCCGGCTGGCTCATGGCATTGCAGAAATATACCTTGCGGCCATGGGTATGATGCAAGGCATCGCCGATTTCCGGAATGATGACATTGGGCATGATGCTGGTATACAAAGAGCCGATGCCAAAGATGATCAGGTCTGCATCTTCGATGGCTTCCACCGCCTCCGGGGTGGCGTGGACATCCTCTGTGTAGAATACCCGCTCAATGTGATTATCGATATGCGGGATATTGGCTTCACCAGCCACAATCACGCCATCCTCCATGCGGGCATACAGGGTAATGACCTGGGTTGTACTCGGAATGATTTCACCTCTGACATTCAATACATCATCAATGATCTTGACCGCATCAAAGAAGGAGCCGGACTGCTGTGTCAGGGCAGTCAGGATCAGATTGCCCAGGTTATGCCCGGCGACATCCGTCTCGGTGCCATTGGGATCATCAAAGCGGTAATTCATCAGGCTGCTCATGATCGATTCATGATCAGCCAATGCAAGCATGACATTGCGGATATCACCCATAGCCGGAATATTGAACTGCCGGCGCAGTCTGCCGGTAGAGCCGCCGTCATCTGCCACGGTCACAATGGCAGATATGTGGGTATCGGCAATATTCTTGATGCCGCGGCAGATCTGGGCTTGGCCATGGCCGCCGCCAATCACAACAACATTATGCATCTTCACGAATCCACTCCTTCTGGTCACGGTGTTCCTTGTAGCAGTTATAGATCTTCCGATAATGCTCATACAGGAAGTTGGTAATTGTCACCGAGCGGTGCTGGCCGCCAGTGCAGCCAATGGCAACGGTGAAATGATTCTTGCCTTCCTTTTCGTACTGGGCAAAAGCATAGTCCAGAAAAGACAGCAGACGTTTGATGAATTCCTGGGTTTCCGGCTTGTCCATGACATAGTTGTAAACACAGGCATCATTGCCGGAGTACGGCCGCAGCTCAACCTCCCAGAACGGGTTCGGCAGGAAACGGACATCGATCATCAGATCAGCATCCATCGGCACGCCATACTTGTAGCCAAAGGACACAAATGAGATGGAGAAGGCAGGCACAGCACTCTTGCTGAAATACTTCTCGAGTTTGCGCTTGAATTCCTTTTCCTGCAGAAAGCTTGTATCAATGGTCACAAAGGAATTGTTGACGTTGCGGGCCAGCATCTGCCGTTCCACCGAGATGGCTTCATCCAGTGTATTGCACGTATTGCTCAACAGCAGCGGGTGCATGCGTCTTGTACTCTTGTAGCGGTGCAGAATGACAGCATCACTGGCATCCAGAAACAGCACGCTGATCGTCATGTTCTGTCCCTTTAATCCGCGCAGAAAAGCCGGGAAATCCTGGGCACTTGTACTTAACGCAACATACGAATAGCGGGGATCTGTGCTTGTTTCGATCATATCCACAAGCAGGCTGATCAGCTGAACCGGAAAGTTATCAATGACGTGATATCCCATATCCTCCAGAATGCGGGCAGCCGTTGATTTGCCGGCCCCTGACATCCCGCTGATGAGAATCACTTTTTTCTTCTTCTGTGTTTCCATATGCATCACCGATGGTATTGTAGCATTCTCCCCCACTCACTACAACGGATACCGGCGTGCCATAATAAAAAGCAGCCAGCGCTGCTTTCCATTCATTTCACGTATGAGCCAAGCAGAAACAGACTCGGATGCGGTTCTCTTGCCTGTGTTTTTCTGTCCAGTCCAACCAGGCCAAACTGCATGTCATATCCTGACTGCCACTCATAATTGTCAATAAAACTCCAATAGCAGTAGCCCATGATCGGAAGATGATCCTCCAGGCAGTGTTCAACACCTGCAAGCGCTGTTTTAATGAATGCACAGCGTCTCTCATCATCCGATGTGGCAATACCATTCTCACTGACCAGAAGATCCTTATGCCAGTCCGCAGCCACTTTGCGCAGACAGTTTTCAAGACCCTGAGGCCAGTAGGCATAGCCCATCTGGGTTGTTTCTGTACCTGATGGAACCGGCATTTCACCCTGTTCATCAAATACCGCCCTGGTATAGTTCTGAATCCCAAGAAAATCATCTTCTTTCAGATACGGAATAAACTGACTGAACTCCATCTTCCAGTCATCTGCCGCATTCTGTTCACCGCCAAGGATGCAGGAAACATCACGCACACTCAGAGACAGGCCAGCTTTTACACCAGGAACTGTTTCATGAAGAATTCTGATAGCTTCTTCATTTGCTGCCATGATGATCTGTATCCCGTGTGCCGTCCGCGGTGCCGTAAAAAACTGAGGATCAGCAGTTCCAAAAACTTCCAGACTCTCCTGTTTTCTTTCTGCTTCCCGGGCTGCCATTGCCTGCACATCCATGCCTATCTGCAGAGCACCGCCATCTTTATGCAGCTTTGCCTGTGCCATATAAATGCCGATCAGTACGCCAATGTTGGCTTCATTGATTGTGCATACAATATGAAGCAGATCACGGTATGATTCGGCAACCTTGCGCACATAGCGGGCAAAGAAGTCAACAGCAGAATCTGACTCCCATCCACCTTCTTTGATCAGCCACACCGGTGAAGTAAAATGGAACAGCGTCACAATTGGTTCAATATCCTGTTGAAGGCAATACTCTATTTCATCACGATAATGGGCAATCGCCTCTTCACTGAACTTTCCCTTTTCCGGTTCAATGCGGCTCCACTCAAGTGAAAAACGATAGGCATTCAGACCTGCTTTCTTCATCAGATCAATATCCTGACGATAGCGGTTGTATTGATCCGCTGCCAGTCCGCTCTTCTGCGGATAGCCCCCATATTTCATTTGTTCCTGTGCCCATACATCATTGGCAAAATTGTTTCCTTCTACCTGATGTGATGCCGTAGCAGCACCAATCAGAAATCCTGTTGGAAATGTCATATTCATTTATCTCCATATTTTTTCAAATACTGCAGAATAATGGCATCAGCACCTGCAAGCATGCAATATCTGCCAATATTATCCACGTTGCTTATGCCGCACTGCATCACCAGATCCGCCCGGTTCAGATACGGGCTGGACAGATTCTGTGTCATAACGAGCTGATGCGCACCGCTGTTCAGAATCCGGTCATATATTGACTGATAGCGTGAGAACCAGCTTCCCCCTGCCGTACAGATTACCGCAAGACTGTCATGATCCAGCCTGCCTGCCTCTTCCATCTGTTTCTCATAGGTCTGACAGGCACTGACATACTTTCCTGCCATCATCAGCTTCTGCTGCATATACCTGCCGATATCCCAGAGAAAATGATGGGAAAAGATACTGACATGACCAGCATCATGGATGTGTTCAGCCGCTTTAGCAGCATCCGCAAAAAGTGCTTCACTGACCGTTTCGTTCATAGCCTGAACAAGCTCATTGCGGTAATATTCAGCAGCCTGCTGAGAAGAACCCTTCATCAGATTCAGAAGCCGGCGGGAATAATCATCACTGAGACTGAAATCTCTTTCCATCTGATGATGAAAATCATGGAAATCCTGGAAGCCAAGAAAACGGCAGAAGCGGGAAATAGTTGCCTCTGAAACATAGCACAGCTGGGCAATCTGTTTCTGATTCATCTTCCTGACTGATGCATAATTCTTCACAATATGCAATGCAATATCATAATTTGCGTCATGATCAGACGATGAGCTGATAAAATTCAGCAGTTTGTCAGCCATGGATCCCATTGTTCTGAATTCTTCCATACCGAAATCTCCTGTTATCTGATTGTATTCTAACAGGAGATTTTTTGTTATGACAGAGAGCCGGTACGAATCAGATTCTGGTACCACGCAAAACTGTCCTTTCTGATTCTGGCACAGTCAAGCATATCCTCTTCATTCCTTCGTACATACACGAAGCCATACCGCTTGGAAAAGCCCTGATGACTGCTGAGAGCATCAATAAAGCTCCATGGGCAATATCCAAATACCGTATATCCCTGTGCAAGCAGCGTACCAATACGGCTAACATGAGCCTGCAGATAGTCAATCCGTTCCTGATCATGAATATGCCCGTCAGGATCCGGCCTGTCACTGGAGGCAAAGCCATTCTCCGTCACAATCACAGGCAGATGATAGCGGTCGCAAATCTTCCGCATCCCAACATACAGTCCATCCGGATCAATGCCCATATTCATCCATTCTGTTTTTAGCAGATGCGGATTGGCAGCAATCTCATAACTGTCTGACACCCAGAATGGAGGCATATTGAAATGCAGATGACCATCACCTGCCTTTGCACATACGCTGAAATAATAATTCACACCGATAAAATCAGGCACGGAAGAATGAAGGATTTCCTGGTCTTCTTCCCTGGTCTCCGGCATAAAAGCATGTTGGTGCAGCCAGTTGCTGACATACGGAGAACAGTCACCTCTGACACTGAGATCCAGCAGTCTGAATTCCATCATTTCTTCTCCGTTCTGAGCTGCCATGACATCCTGCGGCTGGGAAGACCACGGATAGACAACCTGCATGGCACATACCGGTCCAACCTTGGCGGCGGGATCAATCTTCCGCAGCAAAGAAACAGCCTGATGCTCTGCCAGCGACATATGCCAGCTCATCTGATACATGTTCTTCAGCCTTCTGACAGGATCCGTTTCACTGTCCCCGGTCAGATCCGGGGCAGCAGCCGCAATCAGCTGCTCATTTATCGTAACCCAGTATCTGATCCGGCCGGAAAAGTGGCGAAAACACGCAGCAGCATAGCGTATATAGGCATCGATCATCCTTCTGCTCTTCCAGCCCCCGAATGCATCCACAAGAACCTGCGGACATTCAAAGTGATACAGCGTAACAATCGGTTCGATACCTGCTGCAAGCAAAGCATTGATGATTCCGTCATAGAAAGCAAGTCCCTGTTCATTGATCTTCATATCAGCAGCCGGCATGATCCTGCTCCATGAGAAGCTCATGCGATATGCCTTCAGCCCCATTTCTGCCATCAGACCGATATCTTCCTGCCAGTGATGATAATGATCAGAAGCAGTACGGGCAGATGCGATGTGAGGCCTTTCCCGGTCCGTAGTAGCAGGTCCCCTGCCTCCCTGGTCATAGCCGCCTTCAATCTGAAAAGCACTTGTGGATGCGCCCCAGAGAAAATCAGAGGGAAATACAAAGTTCTGTGCCATATTATGCCTGATTGTCTTCTCTGCTGCCATTTTGCTCTTCCTGCAGAGCCTGATTGTCAGCAGCTTTAAAGAATGGATACCAGATTGCCATACTCATGAGGGTAGCAACGATCTGATATACGCCAATCTTCCATGATCCCTGCAGAATACCATAGATGAATATCGGCATGGCATTGAAGCCAATAATACCGGCAGGTGCAGGCATGAGACCTGTTCTGATGCAGACCCAGGCAAGGACAAGTGACAGAATCGGAACCGTGATAAACGGGATAATGAAGGTAAAATTCATCATCAGTGGCATACCGTAGATCACCGGTTCATTGATGTTGAAGATTCCCGGGGGAACAACCAGTTTGGCAAATGTTTTATAACGTTTGCTGCGGGCAAACAGCAGCATTACAAGTACCAGTCCCAGCGTGCATCCGGCACCGCCATTGCAGGCAAAATCATACATGGAGACATTCCAGAGATGTGGAATAGGCTGTCCAGCCGCAAGAGCGGCCGTATTGTCAGCAATATAGGTAAACCAGATCGGATACAGAACGCCAAGCACAGTATATGAGCCATGAATGCCAAAGAACCAAAGTACCTGAGCAAGCAGGACAAGAATGATAAAGCCTGGCAGACTGCCTGTGATCCGGGCAAGCGGAATCTGCAGAATGCTGTACACAGCATCAAGCACGCTGCCATATGGCGTCAGAGCAAACAGACCGCGGATGATGCCCATCACGATGACAATCACCGCACCGGGAATCAGAGCTGTAAAGGACCCTGCAACCCCCTCCGGTACACCGGCAGGCATTTTGATCGTAATCTTTCTGTCCACAATGGATGTGTGAATAACAGTCACAAGGATAGCAACAATGAACGCCAGAAAGATGCCCCTTGAGCCAAGATAATTGAGATTAATCAGCGTATCACCGCTGTCATTCACCACGGTCGGCAACAGGATCAGATAGGAAAGAACACCTAGCAGTGAATTGGAAAAAGCCAGATCTTTGTGCCGGAAGTTGACAGCAGTGACATATGATACACTGAAAGCCATGAACAGCCCAATGTAATTCATCGATGCATTGTAAACAGCTGTACAGAATCCTCCGATCCCTGTAACTGTCAGAAATGATTTCCAGGCATCAATAGGGATGCTGTTGAGCAGATTAAAGATTGCTCCGATCATGATCACAGCCATCAGACCCATGGAACCCTGACTGATGGACTTGACATACTTGTTCTGTGCAAATGCAGCGGAGAACGGAACAAGCTTTTCCCCGATAAACCGGGTCAGAAAGTTATCCTTCATTTTTGATTCAGACATACGTTTTCTCCTTACATCCATTATTGTTCCCCCGTATATCCAGAATTTTCTTCCAAATGTAAGCGCTCACTTTCAGATTCTGAAAGTGAACAGAACGCTGCATAATAAAAAGCAGCCTGCGCTGCTCATTCAGAATACTTTCTGCGGTCCGGAGAAAGATTATCACAATAATAGCGGACCGTCAGTTCCGGACACTGGCGGTGCCCACTGCCAGGATCATTGATGAAGCAGTCACCTTCCAGCATGCATTCCTGCATTGCCTCAACCGCTGCCATCAGATCTTCATCACCTGCACCAATGGAAGTCATCAGATCCTTCGCATTGATTTCCAGCGCATTCCACCCATTTGCTGAAAATTCCTGCTTCTTGAACCGAATAATTCTTTCAAACTCTTCAATACTCTTCATACACCCCCGCTCACAGTACCCAGTATATCATGATTTTTTCAGAGCATGAGCAGATACTCAAATTTGTACCTGTGTTTTCAAAAGATTTTCCATTGGCATTACAGCAGATTGTATGTCCAGTTATGGTCAGTTTCCTGCAGAATATCTTCCAGTTCCCGCAGATCACGGATCATGCGGTTGGGCATGGCTTTGGTAATCCTGTTGAAATTCTCCTTGCTGGTAACATAGCCGATCGCATAGACACAGGCTCTTCTGGCCATCCGCACATCTCTGGCATGATCGCCAATATACACGCAGTTGTCATGACCAAGACCCAGGGCGTGGCAGATCCGCCGCAGGGCATCCGGCGCCGGCTTTGCCTTCTTGTAAATCTCTTTGCCCATAACCATATCCACATAGTCTTCCAGATCAAACTCTTCAATCCAATAGCGGCAGTTGTCTGTAGGCCTTGAAGTCACAACGCCGACCGTATATCCGTTCTTCTTCAGCCACATCAGCACTTCCAGCGCATGGGGCATGGTATTGACAAGGCCCAGGGCAGGCAGATTGGCCTGGAAGGTACGGAACTCATGGGTAAGCTCATTGGGATCCTCACCCTTGAACAGACGCTTGATTTCCCTGCGGTCATCCGCGCCGAACACTTCCAGCTGGGTACGGTCATCAAAGTCATCTACTGTACGGTACTTGTTAAACAGGTACCGGTAGGATTCATTCACCATTGCCTGGGTATCCATCAGGGTGCCGTCAAAGTCAAACAGCACAAGCGGCTTCCGGTCCATCTTCTTGCGGCGGTTGAATACGTAGAAAATCAAAGCACCAATGGCTGTGACAAGTCCCGGCAGCAGCATCATCAGGCTTGCATTGGAGCGGCCATAGGTTGCAATGTTGACAAAGAAGCGGCTCAGGCCAATCCACAGCAGTGTCAGGGCTGCCCGGTCCCCTCTGTGTTTGTCATAGAAGTAGTTGCGGTAAAGCACCTCCAGCAGAATGTAGCCCAGCATGTCAACACCGACGATAAGAATATTGCGCCAGTCGGAGAACATATAGGGTATGCGGGAAATGGCCGCGGCTAACAGAAAGTGCGGGATGATGCAGTCCAGGGTGCGCCGGAAGGACATGAAGTTCTTGCGGACATAGAAGAAGACAAACAGCATCACGAAGTAGATGGCCATCAGTGGTTCAAAGCCGTCATCGAAGAACAGGAAGAACCGGGAGATATGATCGAATCCATTGGCGATATACCAGCCGATTCTGCCTCCCAGCAGGCCAAAGACGACAATGCCGAGGAATACTTCCTGGGAAATGGCACGGACATAGCCGTTTTCTTTCATGTCACGCCGGAAGAACAGGTATGCCACAAAACAGCCGAAAAGGGTCGCAAGTCCGGCCCACCGTATTGTTACATGTGCAAACATCGCTTAGATATCCTTTCCGGCATATGTATTGAAGCGTTCCTTGATTTCCTTGCTGGCAGAGAAGCCATCCTGCTGCAGACGGAAATTGGTAACGGCAGATTCAATCAGAATGCGCATATTGCGGCCGGCACTGACCGGCAGCACAATCGTCGGGACAAGAACATCCAGAATCTTTGTATAGTGCATCGTCTCATCACCAATGCGGTTGTATTCATCCGCCGCATTGAACTTAACCAGGTCAATAACCATATCCACAGGGGAACGGGCAATCAGCGCACTGGCACCGAACATCTTCTCCACATCGATGATACCGATGCCTCTGATTTCCAGCAGGCCTTTGATAATAGCCGGGGAATGGCCGATGATATTGTTATGGATATGCTGCACATCCACACGGTCATCCGCCACCAGCACCTGTCCATTGCGGATCAGCTCCAGAGCAGTTTCAGATTTACCCATGCCGCTTTCACCGGTGATCAGCACACCTTTGCCATAAACACTCATCAATGTGCCGGAGATCGTATCCTCCGGGGCAAGCCGCTCATCCAGGAAGGAAATCAGTTCCGTCACCAGGCGGAAAGTCTCCATATCTGTCCGCATGATCGGGAAGTTCAGATGATCCGCAATCTCTTTGAGAATCGGCGGCAGCGCGTTGTTCTTGGTGATGATCAGACATGGCGTATAGCCATCCGTCAGCATCGGGAAACGGGCACGCTGCTCCTCCGGTGTCATTGTCTTGATAAACTCGGATTCCTTGTTACCGATGATAATAATACGGCGTGGATCCGACTGCTTGTAAAAGCCGCACAGCTCAAAGCCAGGCCGGTTGACATCCGGTACAACCGTCCAGCGGTCCAGCGACTTATCATCACCAGTCAGACGTTCAAACTTGAAGAAGTTCAGAATCTCCCTGACTGTTACTTTCTTTGTATATTTATTCTCTTTGTCTTCCATACAAAACCCTCATCGTGATTCTATCACAACTCTGTGGCCGTTATGTGAAAACAATCAGCTTCTGAACATTTCTGTAAACGCCTTGAACTTCACTGTCCCCATCGTTTCCCGATGGCCGTCCGCATGGACAATCGTGACACGCTCAGGCGAAATCGTCACTTCATACTGCAGCGAGCGGATCTTGGTCAAAGCATAGCGCCCCTGCATCACCTGCCAGGTCTGTCTGGCATAATACCCAAGTTCATTTCTTTCCTGTTGGAAAAACCCTATCATGCAATTCCTCCTTTCATGGCGGGTATACTAATACGCCTGCCAGAAGATTGCAAGCCATGTGCAGACAATTTCATACTGCCGTCACATAAAAAGCTGCCTCAGGCAGCTTTTTCATTTCCTTCATGATGATCATGCTCTTTTGTCCACTTGAGCGCTTTGATCAGATACTGTCCGGTCCAGCTTTCCTTGCAGGCTGCCACCTGCTCTGGTGTGCCTGTGCACACAACCGTACCGCCGCCGTCACCGCCTTCCGGACCAAGATCAATGATCCAGTCAGCACACTTGATGACATCCAGATTGTGCTCAATGACAATGACCGTATCACCGCCATCCACGATTCTTTCCAGCACGGCAATCAGACGTTTGACATCATCCGTATGCAGACCGGTGGTCGGCTCATCCAGGATGTATACTGTTCTGCCGGTTGCCACTTTCTGCAGTTCCGTAGCCAGCTTGACACGCTGTGCCTCACCGCCGGAAAGGGTTGTACTTGCCTGACCGAGCTTGATATAGCCAAGGCCCACATCATACAGCGTCTGCAGCTTACGCTTGATCTTGGGATGATTGCCAAAGAACTGCAGCGCCTCTTCCACTGACATCTCCAGGACATCATAGATGTTCTTACCCTTGTACGTGCACTGCAGGGTTTCTTCGTTATAGCGCTTGCCATGGCACACTTCACATGGCACATACACATCCGGAAGGAAGTTCATGCGGATGACCTTGACGCCATCACCCTGACAGGCCTCACAGCGGCCGCCCTTTGTATTAAACGAGAAGCGGCCCTTGTCATAGCCTCTTAATCTTGCCTCAGGCGTGTGGGCAAACACATCGCGGATATCATCAAATACACCGGTATACGTAGCTGGATTGGAACGCGGCGTTCTGCCGATCGGTGCCTGGTCAATCTGCACAAGCTTGTCAATATTCTCCAGACCCTTGATCGACCTGAACTTGCCTGGATGCACTTTCTGTCTGCCTAAATTCTGCAGCACTGCCTGCATCAGCACATCATTGACGAGCGTACTCTTGCCGGAACCGGATACACCGGTGACCAGCACCAGCTCACCAAGCGGGAACTTCACATTGATCTTCTTCAGGTTATGTTCCTGGACGCCGCGCAGTTCGATAAACTTACCGTTGCCTTTTCTTCTTTCTTTTGGCAGCGGAATGATTTTTCTTCCGGCAAGGTAATCACCGGTGATGGATCCCGGTGTGTTCATGACCTGCTGCGGGGTGCCGTTGGCCATAACCTGACCGCCATGGATGCCGGCACCCGGGCCGATATCCACGATCCAGTCAGAAGCCATCATCGTCTCTTCATCATGTTCGACAACAATCAGGCTGTTGCCAAGATCCCGCATGCTCTTCATGGTCGCAATGAGCTTGGCATTGTCACGCTGGTGCAAGCCGATGCTTGGCTCATCCATGACATACAGGACGCCGGACAGCTGGGAGCCGATCTGGGTAGCCAGACGGATCCGCTGGCTCTCACCGCCGCTCAGCGTGCCTGCCAGTCTGTCCAGAGTCAGGTAATCCAGGCCGACATTGGAAAGGAACTGCAGACGGCTGCGGATTTCCTTGATGACAAGATCCGCAATCTTTGCCTTCTCTGCATCCAGCTTCAGATCATTCAGCCAGAGCAGAGCCTGCTTGACACTCATCTTCGTGAAGTCAGCGATGTTCTTGTCACCAACCATGACACTTAAAGCCTGTTCATTGAGACGGTCGCCATGGCACTGGCGGCATGGTGTTTCTGCCATGTAGGAATGATAGTAATCCTTGTTCCAGGAAGAAGTTGTCTCAACATACCGGCGTTCAATCAGATCCTTGACGCCTTCAATATAGTCATTGCGGGAATACGTATTGCCGCCGGAAGAGGTGATGCGGTAACGGATCGGCTTGTCAGAACCATGCAGAATGCGCTGCATCTGATAGTCACTCAAGGATGACAGCGGCGCATCCAGATCGATGTCATAGGCCTTGCACAGCACACAGAAAGTCTGCCACTCAATGTTGTCGGTATCGACCAGATTCTTATAGTAGCGAATGCCACCCTTTCTGATCGAAAGAGAAAGATCCGGCATCAGATTACTGATGTCGACTTCCTCGGTAATGCCAAGGCCATGGCATACCGGACAGGCACCCAATGGTGCATTGAACGAGAACAGTCTTGGCTCCAGATGCGGTACAGAAAAGCCGCAGATCTTGCAGGCATAGTTGCTGGAAAACAGCATTTCCTTGTCACCGGCAAGCACCGTTGCCATGCCGTCTGCCAGAGAAAGAGCTGTCTCAATAGAGTCATGAATACGGGATTTGGAATCATCGTTCTTGATGATGCGGTCCACAATGACATCAATGCGGTGGCGCTTGTTCTTCTCCAGTTCAATGTCTTCTTCCAGCATGCGGATTTCACCATCCACCCGCACACGCACATAGCCATCCTTCAGCAGCTTGGCAAAGGTATCCTTGAAGGTACCCTTCTTCTCTTTGACAATCGGTGCCATGATAGTCAGTCTGGTACGCTCCGGCAGGGCCATGACGGCATCCACCATCTCGGTAATGGTCTGACCGGTAATCGGAATATGATGATGCGGACAGTACGGCACGCCGCATCTTGCATATAACAGACGCAGATAGTCATAGATTTCCGTCACCGTGCCAACGGTAGAACGCGGATTGTTGGATGTTGTCTTCTGGTCGATGGAAATAGCCGGAGACAGTCCTTCAATCATCTCAACATTCGGCTTTTCCACACCGCCCAGAAACTGTCTGGCATAGGCAGACAGTGATTCGACATATCTTCTCTGCCCTTCGGCATAAATCGTGTCAAAGGCCAAAGATGTCTTGCCGGAGCCGGAAAGTCCGGTCATCACGACCAGTTTGTTCTTCGGAATTTCCAGGGAAATATTCTTCAGGTTGTTTTCCTTTGCCCCCCGGATAATCAGCTTATCATTTGCCATTGGAATCCTTCTTTGCCTCCATCACAAGATCCGAAAGCATCACCCACGCCTGGCGCGGACTCATATTATCCACATCAGCCTCCTTCAGCTGGGCGATGATCGTCTCTGCCTCTGTATCTTCCTTCTTCATTTCAATCAGCTGATAGCTCTGCTGCACAACCCGCTTCTTGCTTTCCAGCTGTTTCTGCAGATCTTTGGCACGCTCCAGCACGCTGTCCGGCAGACCTGCCAGACGCGCGACATTGATGCCATACGAATGGCCCGCCGGCCCATCCTTCATCCGATACAGGAAGGTCACTTTGTCGTTGTCTTCCTTCACAGCCACATGCATATTGCGCACACAGCCGATCGAGTCGACAAGTGTCGTCAGTTCATGGTAGTGGGTTGAAAACATCGTCTTGGCATGCACGCAGGCTGCGATATATTCAATCATTGCCTGGGCCAGTGCCATGCCATCATACGTACTGGTGCCTCTGCCAATCTCATCAAACAGAATCAAAGAGCGCGGTGTGGCATTCTGCAGGGCACGGTTAGCTTCACTCATCTCTACCATGAATGTAGACTGACCAGACAGGATATCATCAGAAGCGCCAATACGCGTAAAGATCTTGTCAAACACCGGCATCTTACATGACTTGGCAGGTACATAGCAGCCCATCTGGGCCATGACGACAAGCAGTGCTGTCTGGCGCATATAGGTCGATTTACCACCCATGTTCGGACCGGTAATGAGAAGAATACTCTCCTTAGCATCCATGTGCACTGAATTTGCTATATAGCGGGGATCTTTCATCAGCTCATCCAGAATCGGATGTCTGCCGCTGACAATGTCCAGCACGTCATCATCAAACACCGGCCGCACATAGCCATAGGAAGACGTACTTTCCGCCAGAGCCTGCAGCACATCGATCTCACTGAGCACAGATGCCAGTTTCTGCAGACGGGGCAGATAGCCCTGGATCTCATGGAGAAGATTGTTGAAGAGCTCTTTCTCCAGATTGACCGCATTCTCCTGGGCATGCAGAATCATGTCTTCCTTTTCTTTTAATACCGGTGAGATAAAACGCTCACAGCCGGTCAGCGTCTGTTTGCGCACATAGCCCCATTCCGGTTTTACCTGCTGTGCAGCAGCCTTGGAAATCTCAATATAATAGCCAAAGATCTTGTTGTATCCGATCTTCAGGGTTTTAATGCCAGTACGTTCCTTTTCAGAGGCTTCCATGCTGGCAATAAAATCCTGACCGGAGCGTGCCATCTGTCTGGCTTCATCCAGGCTGGCATTGCAGCCATCGCGGAAGACGCCTCCATTGCTCAAAACAACCGGCGGATTTTCGACAAAGGCATCCCTGAGCTGATCATATAATGGCGTCAGCGGATCCACATCCTTCAGCCTGCCAAAGGCATCATCCTGGATGCAGGCAAGTACGGACGGCACGGCCGCAAGGGTTTTGGTAAGACGCACAAGATCAACCGGATTGGCAGACATCATCGCACAGCGTGCAATCAGACGGGAAAGGTCATACACACCATCCAACGCATCGCGCAGGTTCTGGCGCATCATGAAGTTGTTGCACAGATACTGCACGCAGTCATATCGGGCATTGATGCGTTTTTGATCGACCAGCGGCTTTTCAATCCACCGGCGCAGAAGACGCGATCCCATCGCACTCTTGCACTTATCCAGAAACGACCAGAGCGTAATGTTCTTGCCATTGGGATGCAGCGACACGGTCAGCTCCAGATTGCGCTGGGTATCATAGTCCATATCCAGGAAATCTTCTTCATTTTCAATCTGGCATGTTTCCAGATGGGACAGCATATGTTTCTGCGTCTGCTCGAGATAGTTGAGCATCAGGCCATAGGCAGAGCGCTCATAGTCCTTCTTCAGATTCTCGCATAACGGCTCATATTCACTCTTAATGCCATCTTCCTCGCAATAGGAAATGACAACCTGCATCTGCCGCAAAGACTTGATCAGACGCTGCGGGAAGCCTTCCCTGACAACCACCTCACGGATATTGTTCTTCATGACCGTCTGGACAAGCACAGTATCCTTGTGGGCAACATCTTCCACAAAGTTTTCACCGGTACTGGCTTCGACTACGGCAAAGCTGTATCCATAGCCATAATCACAGATGGCACCAAGATAGACAGAACTCTTGTCATCGGTGATTTCATCCATGACGGTGCCAGGTGTGATAATGCGGATCACATCACGCTTGACTAAGCCGACTGCTTTCTTAGGATCTTCCATCTGTTCCACGATGGCTACCTTGTAGCCTCTTGCCACAAGCCGCTGCACATAGGAAGAAACGGCATGGTGGGGAACACCGCACATTGGAATCCGCTCCGGCACACCAGCATTCTTTCCCGTTAATACAAGATCCAGCTCTTTGGAGGCAAGCTGGGCATCATCAAAAAACATCTCATAAAAATCACCAATGCGGTAGAACACAATCGTATCCGGATACTGTTCCTTGACCTTCAGATACTGCTCAATCATCGGTGAATACTTTTCTGCCATAGCGCCTCCCCTTAATTTGCCCCGCTATTATAGCATCTGTTGCAAGTACAAAAAGCATGACCAGCATTGACATTTCAGCAAATAGCAAGTCATGTATGATGATGTGTTAAGGATCATGTAAGATATTTTCAGAGCAAAAAAAGAACTTTCCGGTGGAAAATCCTAATGATTCTCCATCAGAAAGTTCTTATTGACTGATTCGTCATGCAGCTTTCTTGAGATCTGTGAACTGGGCACCATTGGTTACGACCACAATGACCGTATCCGGATGTCCGGCATCCTTGATCTTCTTTCGGTCAAAGTGGATGAGCTTCTGTCCCTTGGTGATTTCATCATCCTGTTTGACAAAGGCTTCAAAGCCATCACCATTCATTGCGACGGTATCAATGCCAATGTGAATCAGTACTTCAATGCCATCCTTGGATGTGACGCCAATGGCATGCTTGGTCGGGAACAGCATTGTGACTTTGCCATCAAACGGCGCTACAACTGTACCGTTTGATGGTTCAATACCGACAGACGGCCCCATGGTTTCCTGGGCAAACATCGGATCTGCAATCTCAGAAGCAGGAATGACCTTGCCGGCAACCGGCTGAGCAACGTTGCCCTTCTCGGTTGTGAAGACATCCTTTGTCTCCATCTCCGGCTCTTCGCCGCCTTCTTCTTCGACTTCCTTATTATCACGGAAGGTTACAAATGTGATGCCGAAGGCAACCGCAAAGGATACAGCTAACAGAATGGTATAGGTCAGCGGATTCGACGCAATCAGATAGCCCGGCAGACCGGTAACACCATTGGCAGTTGCGCCAAGACCGGTGATGGCCCCAACCAGAGAACCGGCGGCACCGCCGATCATAGCAGCGACAAACGGCTTGAAGAAACGCAGGTTGACACCGAAGATGGCAGGCTCGGTAATGCCAAGAGAAGCGGACATGGAAGCCGGCACAGCCAGTGCCTTGGTATGTCTGTCTCTTGTCTTAAGACCTACGGCAAGGCAGGCACCGAACTGGGCAAAGTTGGCAGCTGAAGCAATCGGCATCCAGGTGTTCAGATGACCCTGGGCAAGCATGCCAAGCTCGATCGTGTTGTACATGTGATGCAGACCCATGACGACAGTGACAGGATACAGCGCACCCATTGCCGCGGCGCCGATCGGGTTGGCAACCAGCCATGTAGCACCGTTGAGAACAAGTGTTTCCAATGCAGAGAAGATCGGGCCGATGACCATGAAGGTTGCCAGTGCCGTGACAACAACGGTTGTCAGCGGCGTGACAAACAGGTCGATCATCTCCGGCACATGCTTGTGCAGCCACTTCTCGAGGCTGCTCATGACATAGACAGAGATGACAATCGGAATGACATGGCCCTGATAGCCTAACTGGTTGACCTGGCCAAGTGTATAGCTGCCAATCTTCAGACCATGGCCAAACAGGTACCATACCTTGTAGCCATCAGCGGCATTCCAACCGTTGGTCAGGCTTGGATGGACCATCATCAGACCAATGACAGCACCCAGATAGACATTGCCTCCAAATACCTTGGCAGCACTGATCGCTACCAGTACAGGCAGGAACGTGAAGGCTGTGTTGGCAGCCATATCCAGGAAGCCATACCAGTCAGTGGACGCAAAGTTCGGAATGGCATGGCCGAGTGCTTCGACCAGGCCCATCATCAGACCAGCAGCGACGATGGCCGGCAGAATCGGAACGAAGACATCACCAAGTGTCTTGATCAGACGTTTCCACCACGGCATGTTGGCAGCCGCTGCTGCCTTGACATCTTCTTTGGAACCAGCAGCGACACCTGACACGGCAATAAACTCATCATAGACTTTATTGACCGTACCAGTACCGATGATGATCTGCAGCTGTCCATTGGAATTGAAGACACCCTGTACACCCTCTGTGTTCTCAATTGCCTTGACATCTACCTTGCTGTTGTCGACAATTGCCAGACGCAGTCTCGTTGCGCAGTGTGCAGCACTGGCGATGTTGTCTTTTCCACCCAGATGGGAATAGATCTCTTCCGCACACTTTCTATAGTCCAATGCCATAAATTAATTCTCCCCCTTGATAAATGCATTGATTTCCTGTTCAGTTGGCATCACACGCAGAGCACCTTTGCGTGTTGTGACGATCGATGCCGCCGCATTGGCACGCACCAGCATCGCATGAAGCTTCTCTTCATCCAGTCCTTCCATACCTTCTGACAATACAGTATCCAGCACACATGCACAGAACGTATCACCGGCACCGGTTGTCTCAATCGTGCCATTCTGCAGAAAGGCAGGCACATCCGCACGGGCACCATTGGCAAAGGCACTGCTGCCATCCGGTCCCTTGGACAGCGCAATCAGTTTCAGATTCGGATACTTCTGCTGCAGATACGCAATCCCCTGGTCAAAGTCATCATAACCTGTAAACCACTGGATCTCATTGTCAGAGATCTTCAGGATATCTGCCTGCTGCATGCCCCAGTCAATCTGTTCCTTTGCTGCATCCAGCGTCGGCCACAGCGGCTCACGCAGGTTTGGGTCAAATGAAATCAGAAGATGATGGGCCTTGGCAAAGCGCACTGCCAGACGGGTCGCACTGCGGGCAGGCTCATCTGTCAAAGACAGCGATCCAAAGTGGAACAGACGGGAATTAGCAATCAGATGCTCATCAATCTCATCTGCCTGCAGGTCCACATCCGCACCCGGATTGCGGTAGAACGCAAAGTCACGGTCACCATTTGGAAGTTTCAATACCAGAGCCAGAGTTGTATGAACCTTGTCATCATACCGCAGGCCCAGATCTGAGATTCCCTGCTCTACAATCGTACGGGCAAGCATCTGGCCGAAGCCATCCTTGCCAACCTTGCCAATAAAGACTGTTTTGCGATGCAGACGGGACAGCATGCTTAAAACATTGCATGGTGCACCGCCCGGATTGGCCTCCAGAAGAGGATTGCCCTGCTCTGATTTTCCATTCTCTGTAAAATCAATCAGAAGCTCGCCAAGCGCAGCCACATCAAAAGCTTTCTTTTCCTCACTCATGTCTGTAACTCCTATGCATTTATGCAACTCAACACTAGCATAAAAAGGGTCTCACCGCCATATGCGGGAAACCCAAATACCATTATTTTGAATACGCTTCTTTCATCCAAAGCTCCTTCTATAGTGCGTTAGCGCTTAGGCGGGGAGATTTACCAGCGGCCTGTGCTATTTGTTGGATTACATTGTGTCTCTGACACCGCTGCGTATTCCATTCCTGATACTCCTTGCCGCCATTGTGCTCACGGGACCGCAGGTCACTGCCACGCCATCCGGTGTTTCCAGTACTCTTACTCCGCCCAGTCTGATCAGGCGTTCCGTATCAATCATGCTCTGATCATAGAGACTGATATACAGGGTATCAAAGGAACTGTCTGCCCGGACGATATTGGACAGGCCGCCGACGGCGCGCTCTGTTTCCAGGATAAGCTCCTTTGCCCGGCCGCCTTTGAACAGATCCAGAGCAAGATAGCGGAAGTAAAGACGGGATGCGGCAAACCAGACAAGGAAGCAGACTGCACCGATCAGAACAAGTTTCAGGATGGAGGAGCGCAGGCTTTCTGTCTGCAGATAGGCAAGCAGTTCCATCAGGGTTCCGGGCATGGCGACCATTGTCAGTGAAGAGGTTGTATAGTAGCCAAGGTAGATCTGCAGTCCCTGCAGCAGGGCAAACAGGATGCCGGTCAGGCCAAGGTGAATCACAAACAGAAGCGGTGCCACAAACAGAAGAGCAATTTCTGCCGGCAGCAGAATGCCGGAAAACAGAGAGACAATTGTCAGCAGGAAAACAGTCAGAGCCTGACGGCGGCGTATGGTTCTGTCTGTGGTCAGTGAAAGTGTGCCCCAGAGCAGACCAGGTACTGCAAAGATATTCAGGATGTAATATGGTGTGAAGTAGCGGCCGGCCATGCCGTTGAGGGCGCCGGCAGAGTATTGTGCAGTCCATACACTGGCATCGCCGGTGATGGTTGTACCCGCTGCACTCACCCAGGAGCCGCCCTGCGTACTGTACCAGAATGGTGTCCTGAACAAAGTGCCAAGGTTCAGCACGCCAAAGATCCTGTCCAGCACGCCATAGAAGCCCAGCATGACAGATGAGCTTGTATCACTGGCCAGGAAACTGATGCCTCTGTTTAACACTGCAACCAGATACGGCCAGACAAGTGCAATCACAATGCCGCATAATGCACTTAGCAGGACGGTCTTGACGAAGACGACACTGCTGAATGAGAAGTGACTGCCCTGTTCCGGTACATTCTTTGTATGGCGGAAGCAGAAGATTGTCACCGCTGCCACAATGGCCATGGCAAAGACACCTGTCTGCAAAGGATATACCGTCACTGTCTGGCTGGAGTACTTCACGCTCTGTGACATCGAAATGCCAAGGATAGAGGAATAGGCACTGGCAGGAAGGGAATTGCTGTGCAGCACCATGGTGGCAGAAAGGAATGCAGCGTAGCCGCCTATTGCTGCCAGAACAGTTGTATAGGAAGAAGAGCGTCTTGATACAAGACGGATCAGAAACAGCAATGGAAAGTTGACGATCAGGAAAGAACCGGTCCGGGACAAAATCATTGCGGCCGTCGTCAGCCATCCGGAATGGACGGTATATAGGATGCTGAAAACTGGATTGACAAGCAGATTGCCAATGCCGAGAAAGACATATCCGACAACCATGATCTCCAGTGGCGTTTTCAGCAGTTCATAGAATGAGTGCCAGATTTTCTGCATTGTCACTTTCCTCCTTTCAGAACAGGCTCTTCAGTCTGTCAAAATAGCTGACCTGTCTGCCTCTGAGCATGCGGACCGAAAGATCCGGGGATGTATGCATGGTGATGCTTTTAACACCATCCAGCGGCAGAACATCTGAGTCTACTCCTAATAATGCATGGTCAAAGCTTTCCGATTCAAAGCGCAGCTGGGTATTCTCACACATCACAATCGGTGAACCCAGTGATCTGTATTTGACATGATGAATGCCGGCAATCTCTGTCATCTCAATAAAGCGCAATCCTTCCTGGATCACTGCCCCGCCCAGAGAACGGTTATACGCAGTCGAGCCAAGCTGGGTGCACACACAGATGCCGGTGCCCCTGAAATCCTCGAACTTTCTGTCATTGACATAGATTTCCATGACCTGTGTCCTTGCTGCATTTTCAATCCGGATTTCATTGATGCCATGTACTTCATGGCCATCATAGTGGGCACTGAGGATGGGATAGCGGACTTCTGTACACTGGTCATTGACATAGGCAGAAACAAACGCATCCAGATCTGTATCCAGATAATCTGTATAGAAGCCGAGTGTCCCGGTATGAATGCCATAGAAGCATACTTCATCCAGGTGGGGCATATATTCATGTACGGCATAGATGAAAGTGCCATCCCCGCCGATGACAAAGATTGTCTGCGGCATGTGAGGATCTTCCATACAGCCATATACCGCAAGTCTTTTCCGCAGCTGATCTGCGATCTTTGCCGAAGTTTCATCCGGTCTTATTACAAGTGCATATCTTTTATTCATGAAACCTCCAAAAAGGAGATGCTTTCACATCTCCTCTTACTTTAACAGATTTTCGTTCCCGGTTTGAGACCGTTTACTTCAACCACAGCAATTTCCTTGTCATTCTTTCCCGCCAAGAGCATGCCCCTGCTTTCCACACCGCGGAAGACATGCGGTTTCAGGTTGGCAATCACAACGATGTTCTTGCCAATGACCTGACCAGGTGTATAGGAGCTTGCCAGACCGGACACAATCTGTCTTGGCTTATCCTCACCCAGATCTACCTGCAGGACATAGAGTTTGTCCGCATTGGGATGATGTTCACAGGACACCACTCTGCCAACCCGCAGATCCAGCTTGTCAAAGTCATCGACCGTGACTTCCTGCTTCTTCTCGGCCTGCACAGCTCTTTCCTTGGCAATGCGTGCATTGATCACATCAACCTTGGCCATGACTTCCTTCTCATTCAGACGGGCGAACAGAATCTCCGGATGATCCGTGATCGTAATGCCGGTTTCCAGCTGCCCAAAGCTCTGGATGGAATCGTAGTCAGTGTGTACTGTATTCAGACTCTTGAGAATCTTATCTGCTGTATCCGGCAAATATGCCTTCAGCAGTACGCCTGCCGTACGGATGGCTTCCAGCAGGTTGTAGAGAACCGTTGCCAGACGGCCGCTCTTGCCAGGATCCTTGGCCAGAGACCACGGCATCGTTTCATCAATGTACTTGTTGCAGCGGGAGAACAGATCCAGAATCAGCTGGATCGCATCTGCCACACGGAGCTCATCCATCTTGGCATTGACCAGGCGGACCGTGTCACTGACAGCCTGTTTCAGCTCTTCATCCACCGGTTCATCATCATGCGGATTGGAGACCAGGCCATTGAAGTACTTGTTCTCCATGGACAGTGTACGGTTGACCAGGTTGCCGAGGTTGTTGGCAAGATCAGAGTTGATCCGGTCAATCATCAGGTCATAGGTCACATGGCCATCCTGGGCAAACGGCATCTCATGCAGCATGATGAAACGTACAGCATCCACGCCAAACAGGGATACCAGATCATCCGCATAGATGACATTGCCGGCGGACTTGCTCATCTTTGCATCACCGGTTAACAGCCACGGATGACCGAATACCTGCTTTGGCAGCGGCTCACCCAGTGCCATTAACATAATCGGCCAGTAGATGGTATGGAAGCGGACAATGTCCTTGCCAATCAGATGCAGATCAGCCGGCCAGTACTTCTTGTACAGCTCAGAACTGTTGCCATCAGCGTCATAGCCAAGACCGGTAATATAGTTGCTCAAAGCATCAATCCACACATAGATGACATGCTTTGGATCAAAGTCGACCGGAATGCCCCAGGAGAAGCTTGTACGGGATACACACAGATCCTGCAGGCCTGGTTTCAGGAAGTTGTTGAGCATTTCATTCTTTCTGCTCTCCGGCTGGATGAAGTCAGGATGTTCCTCAATGTACTTGATCAGACGCGGTGCATACTTGCTCATCTTGAAGAAGTACGCTTCCTCTTCCATCGGCTTGACATCATGGCCGCATACCGGGCACTTGCCATCTGCCGTCAGCTGGCTCTTGGTATAGAACGCCTCACACTCCTGGCAGTACATGCCCTCATACTTTCCTTTATAAATATCACCCTGCTCATAGAAGCGGCGGAAAATCTTCTGCACCTGCTTCTCATGATACGGATCGGTTGTCCGGATGAACTTGTCATAAGACACATTCATGACATCGAACTGTTCCTTGATCTCACCGGAAACCTTGTCAACAAACTCCTTCGGTGTCACACCGGCTGCCTTTGCCTTCTCTTCCACCTTCTGGCCATGTTCATCTGTACCAGTCTGGAAGCGGACATCATAACCCGTCAGTCTCTTATAACGGGCAATGGCATCTGCCAGGACAATCTCATACACATTGCCAATATGCGGTTTTCCGCTCGTATAGGCAATGGCCGTCGTAATATAGTACTTTCCCTTATCACTCATCTGCTGCACCTCCTTATAAAATAAAAACGTCCTGCTGAAAGGACGTATTTCACGCGGTACCACCTTTATCTTGCCTGCAATTCACAGACCACTCAACAGCTTTAACGCAGCCAACGTGCCATGCTCAACATTCACACAGCCTGCTCCAGGACCATCTTCCTCTTCCCCTCCATACCGGCCTTCCACCATATACCAGCTCGCTTCATATCAGATAAAGAGTACTCTTCCCTTCCCTGCATTTGCTTTCTTATTATATGTGAGCTGTCAACATTTGCAAAGATCATGCCATGCCAATTTCCACAAGAAGATGAAACCATCACGGCAGAATGCGCCTGACAAGATCTTGCTCGTTCATGCATAGCCTGCTTTTCGCAAATCCTGATTTGACTAATCTGAATTTGACAAATTTAGATTTGCTTATTAGCCTGATGTTAGCAGAAAGGAGGGTTTACCATGTTCTATTTCCGTGAGCAGGAACTTCTTACACTTCAGAATTTCTGTTCAAACGTATCCAGTAAAGCAATGGCAGTCTATGGCAGACGCAGAACCGGAAAGACAGAATTCATTACGCACTATATGGATCTTCACGCTACAGACCGCATTCTGTATTATCAGTGCACAAGCTATGACTACAATACATGCCTGAAGGACTTTACAAGTATTTTGAAGCTGTATTATTCGGGCGATACCATACTTGATTCTCTGCAGACATTTCGTGATGTTTTTACCTATATTTCCCGGGATCGGAAAGTTGACCTGATTGTCATTGATGAATTTCCTTTTCTCTGCAAGAAGAAAAAAGATACTGTTACAGAATTTCAATGGATCATTGATCATGGCCTGAATGGAATCAAGCTGATTCTGATGGGCTCAAACCGTTCCTTCATGAAACACCAGGTTTCTGACCGCGAATCGCCTCTTTATGGCAGATTTGATGAAATTCTGGAAATCCGCCCCTTTACATTTGATGAAGTCTGGCAGCTGTTTCCTGACTTTGATGATGCTGTACAGGTATATGGCGAAACGGGCGGTGTCGCCCAATATGTGATGTTCTTCAAGAAATATCCGTCTGTTGATGAAGCCGTCAGGCATCTCTATTTCAACCGCAATGGCAGGCTGTTTCAGGAGTCTGCAAATTATCTGCTGCAGGAATTCAAGGATCCTACGGTATATGCAAATGTTTTACGTGCTATTGGAAGTGGTGAGAAGGATTCAGGCCAGATTGCTTCAAAATGCGGTCTTGAAAGCAGAGCTGTTTTCGCTTATCTGAAAAAACTGGAAGAGCTGGAAATTATTGCTGTTGCTGCAAACCCGCTTTCCAGCAAAGACAGAGGTGCAAGATACAAGATCATTGACCGTCTGCTGCGGTTCCATTTCACGTTTGTGGAGCCAAACATTTCCATGATCACTGCTGTTGGTGAGAGATGTGCAGATTACATTCTCAAAAATCAGCTTAATGAATATCTTGGCTTTGTATATGAGGAAATCATCCAGGAGAAATGCTTTTCCTATGCCCTAACCGGAAAGATTCCCTTCATGCCGCAGACCGTTGGCAAATGGTGGGGAAATGTCATGGATCAAGGCAGATGGCATGAAAGTGAAGTGGATGTCATCGCCTTTGATACAAGTCATATCATCATCGGTGAATGCAAATACCGTGAAAAGAAAATCGGGCTGAAGGAACTGGAATTGTTAAAGGAAAAATCCAGATATATTCCTGTACAGAACCGGACAGTATATTATCTGCTGGCAAGCCGTGCCGGTTTTACAAAGGATCTTCCGGAAACCAGTGATGTGATTCTGATTGAGAAAGCGTGAATCATCTGTTTCCATGGTATGTTCCGCACATGCTATTCTTCCGCATGAATTTCTACTGAGTTCACCCGCTTTCTTCTTGCGTGAGGATGGCAAGCGTGCTAATGTACTTTTGTATTCTGAGTATGTACATGAAAATGATAATGCGGGGATACAGATCATATAGATAGGAGATTCAAAAGTATTATGGCAACAGGTAAGGTAAAATGGTTCAACGCTGAAAAGGGCTATGGCTTCATCACAACAGATGACGGCAATGATGTCTTCGTACATTATTCCGCAATTCAGGGTGAAGGATTCAAGACTCTGGATGAAGGTCAGGCAGTCAGCTTTGATATTACACAGAGTGACCGCGGACCGCAGGCTTCCAACGTCGTCAAGCTCTGAGCTTAGCCAGGGAGATGGCAGATGCCATCTCTTTTTTCTATGCAAAAAAGGAAAAGATTTCTCCCTTCCTGTTCAGTATTGATTATAACGATAGCCCTTTCCCCAGAAAGAATCCAGATACATAGGCTGTGAGGGATTTACCTCAATCTTTTCCCGGATATGGCGGATATGCACTGAGATAATTGGTCTGCATTCATACGGTTCCTCATTCCAGGCATTGCGGTAAATCTCCTCGGCCGTAAAGGTCCGGTTTGGGTGAGACATCAGATAGGCAAGAATGCCATACTCATGCGGTGTCAGGTGAGCATTTCTGCCATTGGCACAGACACTCTTTGTTTTGTCATCAAGCAAGATTGACATATTACTTTCCTTCTTTCTGTAAATACGCCTGCAGCGTATATGTATTTTCGCCATCATCCGTCGCAACATTTACTTTCGTAAACTGACTGACCGTCATGAGCTCATCAAGTGTAAGCATGTGATCTTCCGGCAGCGGATAGCGGTGATAATTGGTCATTCTGGTACTGCCGTCAGCGACAGTGCTGGTATTGTAGATGGCAAGAGCGCTGGATGAGAAATATGCTGTTTTCTCCTGGTATAACGCAGTAATGCTTTCTTCCATGTGCCGGTTGAAAATATCCTGGAAATCTTTGTTGTTCTGCCATTGGTCATATGTCATGACGGCATCGAAATATACGGAAACATATTCATCAGGTGCACTGGCATCACCGAGATCTTTTTTGCTCATATACGCGTCATAATTGATTTCCACATTGCTGTCTGCAGACAGATTGACCGGATAGATCAGTCCGAAGCCCTTTGTCTTCCAGCCAATTTCTGACAATGCGCCTGTCAGCAGGCATAAGATGGCAAAGATGATAAACAGCCGTGGCCGGATGATGATGCGGCGGCGGTAGATGAAGGAACCGGCTGCATACAGGCACAGCATCACAAGTATAAAGATGAAGGAAGCGGTAAAGCCTTCCTGGTGATAGCTGCTGGAGATCAGCAGCAGGCCAAGAAACAGCATAATATGAATCACAAAGGGATAAGCAAGCGGACTGTCTGACAGTTGTTCTGCACGTTCTGCCTTTCTGCGGACAAGCTGTCTCTGGTTCAGGATGAAGGCAAGGATGCCATAGGCAAGCAGAACTGCTTCTGATATCCAGCTCCATGCATTTATATCAGAAATGCCAATCATATCCGGATCAATCAGTATGTTTGCATTGGCAGTGCCAAGATACAGTGGTGACAGCCAGCGCTCAAAGAATGTGCTGCTGTAGAACTGGGCAGAGCCGACCGTCACATCCTGCAGGAAGACTTTGACGACGAACTGCATAATGAAAGGCAGCAGCGTATAGGCGCCAAGCATCACAACACCATCCAGAATGTTGTTGGCAGTCATGTAGAGCAGACTGTTGAACAGCAGCATGACACCGGTGAACAGGGCCATGTGGGCTGTCAGTGCAGCCATCTGTCCCGCCGCATGAATCAGCCCGGGATATGTGAAGATGCCGCACAGCAAACTGACAAGGGCAGAGGCAATGAAGCCGCCCATGACAGCAGCGTACATGATGAAGAATTCAGTACGGATCTGCTGTGCACGTGAGATCGGCAGACACAGGAAGAGATCCTCACTGCGCTTGCGGTGCAGATAGCTGAACATGAAGACGGGCAGGATGAAGCAGGAAACAATGGCAATGCCTGCAGAAACAGCAAAAGCAGTGTGCAGACTGTCTCTGACAGCCTCTCCCTGGTTCAGATAATAATTACTGCCATCCAGCAGGATGCACGCCGCCGGGATCATGACATACATCACAGCATAGAACAGCCAGCCCGGTTTCCATCTCTTAAACAGATATAACGCATAGTTCTTATTCATGTGCATCACCCCTGCTTTCCATTTCATAGATAAACAGTTCCTCGAAATTCACCTGAAGCACATCCAGCACCAGCGGGTTCATTTCTTCCAGCTTTGCCATCACCTGTTCACGCTCACCTTTGATCACCATCTGACAGACACGACCCTCACTGCTGAAATGCAGCAGATCAAAACCGGCAAAATCAGCTTTTGTCATTGGTTTTGCAAAGGCTGCCTGGTACTTGTTGATCACTGACTTGGAGGCGAGCAGATCACCATACTGCATCATTCTGCCATCTTCCAGAATGCCGAAGGAATCGCAGATATCCTCAAGTTCCTTGAGATTGTGGGAAGAAATGATGACGATCGCATGATCCTCTTCAATCAGTTCTGCCAGTGCTTTTTTGACCGTCAGACGGGCAAGGGGCTCAAGGCCGTCATACGCTTCATCCAGCAGAAGCAGGCGGGGATGGATACAGAAGGCAAACAGCAGCGCAACCCGTCGTTTGTTTCCTTTGGACAGATTTACGATGCCGGCATTCTCATCCAGATGAAACAGAGCAAGATACTTCTGATAGACTGCTTCATTGAACTCATACATGGTCTGGTAAAGCAGTTTTATGGAACGGATGGTAGAACCGATCGGATAGTACTGTTCATCAGAAACAAAGGCAATCTGGCGGCGGACAGCAGGATCCAGACTGACGTCTTCATCCTGAAACAGAATATGGCCTCCATCTGCTTCATATACACCGGCAATCAGCCGCAGCAGCGTACTCTTGCCGGCACCATTGATGCCGACAAGTCCAAAGATGGAACCATCCTGTATCTCCAGGTTCAGATCCTTCAGAACTTCTCTGCAGCCAAATGATTTGGTCAGATTCTCAATTCTCAGCATGTTCGTCCTCCCCATACAGTTCCTTTACAGCATCCAGAATTTCCTGCTTCTGGATGCCCATCTCCTTGAGCGGTGCCAGCACCGCAGCAATCTGATGGCGGTGCGGCTGCTGCACATCCATCCTGGCAACATACACCCCTTTTTTTGGTGCATTGTATACACAGCCTGTCTTTTCCAGCTCACTGTATGCCTTGGCAACCGTATTCGGATTAATCCCATTTTCCTGGGCAAGCTGGCGGACGGAAGGAAGCTTGTCCCCCGGATTCAGCACACCTGCCTGAATAAACCGGATCAGCTGTTTCTGGATCTGTTCATAGATCGGCTCTTTGCTTTGCAGATTAAGCAGAAACATATATCCTCCCTTTCTTCTGTACTGTCTGTATTAAGTGTATTATCTGTACTATCTGTTTGTCAATCAGTCAATCGTAAGACTGCAAATATATTGTTCAAAAATACCAACATACTGCTCACTTTAAGCAATCCAGTTCCCCTGATTCTTTTATATAATTGATATGTATGCGCACTGAGTTGATACGGAAGAGGTGAGAGTGCATGGAGATCAATTCCGCACGATCAATCAAAGATTATCTGCGGCTTACCAGAAACAAAGACCTGAAGCAATTCATGAACAGTACACCGATGATGATCGCAGCTGCGGAGAATAATGTCCGCATCAGCTATGTCGTCTCTCTCCTGCTCATTCTGCTTGGTTTCATTGGCTCCGCCGGTCTTTTGATCTATAAAGATGAGGCAGCTTTGTACCCACAGGTGCCAAGCATCCTCGCTTATCTTGCCTTGATCATCTTCAACACTGTCCTGATTTTCTATCTGCTGCATCTCAGTGTAGCCGCCGACCGCAAGTCTGCCATTCACAACCTCAATGTCAGTTATGTCGGTTTTCTGATCAATGCTTTGATCTCCGGCATGACGTTGTTTACAACCCAGACAGGCAGTTCATTATTTTTTGAGCTTGTCATCATTATGACACTGGTCACGATCCTGCCTTTTTACCGCAGCAATCATATCGTGCCGGTCGTGCTGACATCCGCGATCACAATGTTGGCCTGCCTGATTTTCTCAAACGCTCATATTGCCTGGCAGGATGCGTTTGATCTTGGCATTTTCTATTTCATCTGCGTGTTTACAATGATTCTGCGCAGGATCTGGTTTGCCCAGACGACCTGGCTGCAGTCAGAACTTGCCAAAGCAAACTCCACGCTGACAAAGGAAAACCGCACGGATGTCCTGACCGGTCTTAACAGCAGGGCTGCCCTGCGCCAGGACTTCCCCGCTTTTACCGGAGCTTATGTGTGCATGGCAATGATGGACATCGATGATTTCAAACGGGTCAATGATGTCTTTGGTCATATATATGGTGATACTCTGCTGCAGGGAGTTGGTACTGCCATGGCCAAGGATCTGCAGAGTGACAAGGTCAAGTGTTACCGCTATGGCGGTGATGAATTCCTGGTTATCAGCCGCAATATCACCCAGGCAGATTTCAAGGCGCGGATGGAACAGTTCCGCAAAGACTTTTCCCGGAAGATGCCGGATGGGACGATGTCTTCGTTCTCGATAGGCATCAGCTACGGCATGCTGAAAAATGAGCGCGATATCCGCTCCTGTCTGCAGCAGGCAGATGACTGTCTGTATGAAGCCAAGGCACAGGGCAAGAATCAGATTGCCAGCCGGGCATTTTCCATTGACTATAACAAGCCGGATGAACATGTGCCAAGCAACGAAAAAGACCGGATTACCGGCCTGCCATCGCTTTCTTCTTTCACCCATGAAGCTGAAGATCTGATCAAAGATAATCCGGAATGGAAGCTGATCTTCTTTGATATCGACCGTTTCCAGAGTCTGAATCAGACGAACAGTTTCAAAACCGGTGATCAGGTACTGACCAGAACCGGCCAGCTGCTGCAGGAAAACTTCCCCGGTGATCTGATCACCCGGAGTGAGAATGACCACTTTCTGGTTCTAACCAAAAGAACAGATGACGCAGCCAGAATCGAAAAGGTGCAGCAGGGTATTTCCCGCTATCTGCCGCACAATTACATCTTCCTGCGTGCTGGTGTTTACCTGCATCACAAAGACCGCGGCACGAGCGATCTTCGCGCATGTATCGATATGGCCCATGCGGCGTGTAATACCCTGCGTCAGCAGACGGTGAATTCCATCCGTGTGTTTGATGATGAGCTGTTTCAGAGCATGCAGAAAGAAGCCTTCGTGCTCTCTAAGTTCAACGAAGCTATTTCTCGTGGTGATTTCATCCCGTACTTTCAGCCGATTGTCGGCGGTGCATCCGGCAAGACATGCGGCTTTGAGGTGCTGGCACGCTGGAATGATCCTGAACGCGGCATCATCTCACCTGGTGATTTCATGCCGGTGTTGGAAAAGTCACATGATGCCTATCGGCTTGACTTCTATATGCTGGAGAAAGGCTGCCAGCTGCTGGCAGATATGAATGAAGACCGCCGCGAGAATCTATTTTTCTCTTTCAATCTGTCACGAACGGACTTTGATGTATGTGATGTACCGGCAAGACTGAGCCGGATTGTTTCAAAGTATGAGATTCCTCACAGTGCCCTGCGTATTGAGATCACAGAATCTGCGTTCATTGAAAGCCCCAAGATCCAGAATGCCATCCGTGCCATGCAGAAGGAAGGCTATCAGATCTGGCTGGATGATTTTGGCACCGGCATGTCTTCCCTGAGTGCTCTGAAAGATTACAAGGTAGATGGCGTCAAGCTGGATATGGAGTTTATGCGCAGTTTCCATGAGAATGCGCGTTCTTCCATCATTATCCGGGCTCTGATTGAGATGTCGCATTCGATGGGGACGGACGTGGTTGTTGAAGGTGTAGAAAGCAGAGAACAGCTGACCTTTGTCCGTCTGTGCGGCGTCAATTATATTCAGGGTTTCTATTATGCTAGTCCGATGCCATGGGAGGAACTGATCAAGAGTACGTTCTGGACAAACTATGTACATATGGATCAGCTTCCTTATTATCAGAAAGCCAATTCCTCCTATTATTCTCAGGCAGGTCACTATCTCACCATTGGCAAGATCATTCCTGAAATTGTGCTGGAAGTATCCAATACTAGTATTACCATGCTGCGGCTGTCAGATGCCATGGAGAAATTCATAGGCAAACACAGCAATATCCTGCAGAAGCCTTTATGTCAGCAGGTGCTCAGGAAAGCTGCCAGATCCAACATTCCGGTATGGCAGTCCGGCCAGATTGACAATGATACCTATCTGGTACTGGCCATGCGGATTGGGGTATCGCCAGATAACAGCAAGGCAATCTGCCAGATGGAAATCTATCATAACCAGACATCCGATAAAGAGAACTGAAAAAGGAAGACCTCACATCTTCCTTTTAGTTTACTGCCAGTGAATTCTGCTTTCTTCAAAGCGATCCTGCTGTTTCTTCTCCTCCGCCGGCCAGCCAACCGGAAACAAGGAGAACGGCACAAGTGTATCCGGCAGATCCAATATCTTTCTGACTGCATCCATGCGGTCCTTTACCGGTGCCACAGCCAGCCAGACACCGCCCAGTCCCAGCGCATCTGTCATGATCCACATGTTTTCCTGGGCGATTGACATATCAATCTGGGCAAATTCAGGAAAGCGCAGCCCATCTGTGCGGTACACAGGTACGATCACTGCCGGTGCACCGGCTGCACAGCCGGCATAGGGGCTTGCCTTGGCAAGCTGCGCAATCACATCCTTATCCGTAACGACATAAAACTCCCAGGGCTGCTGATTGCCGGCACTTGGTGCCTGCATGCCTGCCCGCAAAATTTCTGTGATATCCTCTTTTCTGACAGGTTTATCCTGATATTTCCGGATACTGACACGGTGAAACAGATTCTCCATAGTATGACCTCCTGTTATCAGGATAGTAGAGATATCCTCAAAATGCATGCAGAAAGATGCAGGATCAAAAATCAGATTATGACATAAAAAGCAGAGATTGTTCTCTGCTCATTCCATAATCATCTTGTAGGCCTTGGCGACATAGTAAGGTACCTGCAGGGCACCGTGGCTGCAGAATTCCAGCGTAGCACAGTACTTGTCGGCAATGGTGATAATCATGCCTTCTTTTGTCTTTGGCCTGGCTGTTCCGTTTGGCCACATGTGGTGGACAATGCAGTCTTTCTCAATATCGTTGAGCTTGAAGTACTTCTCTGCATTCATCAGTGCAATGCGCGGATGTACAGCGCAGTGCCTGCCGGGGAGTGGTGTTCCCTTATGCCAGTCATACAGGTAGAAGTCATGCAGCATGGCTCCTCTGGCACAGCTGCGGTAATCAAGTCCTGCTTTTCTGGCCATCAGGTAGGAATACCACGCCACATTCAGGCAGTGCTGATAGCGTGAAGTCGCATGATGCTGGCGGCAGTGCATCAGTTCTCTGTACTCCTTTACTGTCGTAATATCTGCGACTGTCTCTATAAACGTCAAAGCTTTTTCGTCATCTTCATCACAGAAGGTGCGTCTTGATCCCAATACTCTTGTCATCGAGATGTAGAATAGTCACTTTGTATTCTGAATTCAAGTCAAATGATGACAAGTTTTCCCATGCTTTCTGTAAAAACCGGGTTTCTGCTTATTTATCGTTGTTGATGACGAAATCCAGCAGTGCCTGGGCACCTTTGTCAATGCCATGGTCTCCTTTGTCAGGCAGGCCGAGGCATGTGTAAACTTCGCCAACCGGAATGCCTTTTTCAAATAGTGCCGCAAACATCTTGTCGATCAGGGGCTTGCAGATGTTCTGTTCCTGCATTGGTCCAAACGGATTGGCAAAGAAGGTTGTGGACAGGCCTTTTTCCTGGGTTGTGCCAAGGGCGAAACGCTTACCCTGGATGAAGACATTCTTGGCTTCTTCTTCATTGGCAAATACATGCATGCCGCGTTTGTCATCATAGTTGTTGGCATAGACAAAGCAGTCAATCGGATGGTTCTTTATGACAACCTTATACGGTGCAGCAGGCATGACAACCCGGGCATTCTTTTTATCCGGGTTGAAGAAGATAGAACGGTCAAGGTCCTTGTAGGCAGTGCCTTTATCAAGGTCATCCAGGCGGACAAAGGCACCGATCTCTGTACCCTGTGCCCAGAGATTTCCATCTTCATCCATGTGGATTGTGCCCATGTCATCAAAGACCGTTTCCTGATGGTCGATCTGATCACTGGCAAGATTGCTTAATGCTTCGATGGTTTCACTCTTGCCGGCTCCGGAATCACCCATGAACATCAGGCCTTTCTTTCTGCCATCTTTGAGATAGAGGTTGACCATCGCCCCATGGATTGGCAGCCAGCCACGTTCCATCATGGCAAGGTTGTGAAGGGTCAGGATGCTCTTCTTGGTATAGCCGAAGTAGTCAATCTCCGGGGAAGCACTTGTCTTGCCGATCCATATGTGATTGTCAGTGTCGTGGTAATAGACCGTGTCTTTGGTGCCGTCGGGATTGCCAAAGAAGAGTATCGCATCTGGCTTTCTGCCGCGGCAGTCTTCTTCTCTGGCCAGTTGGAACAGACCGGAGGTGGCGACACAGGAGCTCATTTCATCTTTGTGGAAATACACAAAGATCAGGACTTCACCAACAAGTGCCGGGAAGCAGAACCAGTCATCATCACCCTTTTTAAAATCCAGGACAGGATTGTGATCCGATGGTGCAAAGGTGTTGGTGCGCTTGTTGGACTTGGTATGAATGATCAATGGTGTACGGACCATGATTGTATGCACAAAGTCAATATCCGCAAGTTCCTGATATTCCTTCGGGCATTTCCAGGCATATTTCTGCATGAGCAAAGAGGCATTGGTGCCTGCCTGAATCTGACGGTAGACATTATCCGCACGGCCGGTGATCTTGGCTTCAACAGTACGGAAGAAATTGCGGGCAACCTCATTGATCTGGTTGTCCACGTTCATAAAGGAATTGGTCTGATAGGAATCTGCTCTCTGAGCATAGAGCACACTAAAACGCTGCAGACTGTTCCAATAGCGGTATCCTTCCTCAATCACATCCTGCATTGTCTCAGGCAGTTGAAGGTACGGCATATCCACCTTGTTCATGTTCATTAACAAAAGAACATGGAGAACATTCTTCAGGTCTTCTTTTACTTTTTTGCGCTCATCCGTGTTCTTGTATAAAAAAGCACGCAGATCACGGCGGTGGCTGTCCAGATATGTCAGATAATGATCCAGAAACTCATTAAATACCTGAGAATCCAGCAGTTGTGATGTTGAGGTGACAAACTCGGCAGAATAGTTCAGAATCACCTCATGATCATGAAAATAGCATGGTTCCTTCATAAATAACCTCCAATGTCAACAATGAATCTGTCCCCTTTGCCCTAATGATGACTGATTTCCAATTTTCTTTCAAGACTCCAAGAATTCTTTCATGATTCTTTCATACATTTTGTAATTTTTGTATTGACAGGCAAAAAGAAAAGCCACCATTTCTGGCAGCACCATCTGATTCATGATTGATCGGATCCATTCTTTGGATGGTTCCTCAACTGCTGGACTTCTTCAAGACTTAAACCTGCAATCTTTGCAATCTTTTCATCAGGAAGAATGCCATCTTTCATCATTTTTTCTGCAGTATTGACTGCATACTTTCTTACTTCTTCCTGATACGCTTGCTGATATGCCTGTTGATACGCTTGCTGATATGCTTGCCGATACCCAGTCTGATAGCCTTTTTCATAGACCCAGTCGCTGTAATCACACATATTTATCAGCTCCTTTCTGAATTCATTGGAGAGGGATGCTCCTGTTATCAGTTGAGCTGTTTCTTACGGAGCTGACGGACTTCTGCAGGAGAGATACCGGATATCCGGGCAATTGTTTCATCCGAAAAGCCACCCATGTGAAGCATATTCTGTACGGTCTGCAGGCTCTGCTCTCTGATGCCTTCTGTTTTTCCTTTCCTGATACCGTTCTCATAAATCAGATCACTGTAGTTGCACATATCTCTCAGCTCCTTTCTGAATTCATTGGAGAGGGACACCTGTTATCAGTTGAGCTGCTTCTTGCGGAGCTGACGGACTTCTGCAGGAGAGATACCGGATATCTGGGCAATTGTTTCATCAGAAAAGCCACCCATCTGGAGCATATTCCTTGCGGCCTGAAGACTATGCTCTCTTATGCCTTCAAGCTTACCTTCCATCTTGCCTTCCATCTTGCCTTCCATCTTGCCTTTCCTGATACCGTTCTCATAAATCAGATCACTGTAGTTGCACATATCTCTCAGCTCCTTTCTGAATTCATTATGATCGATGATGCCGAATTGTGCCAGCCTTTTCATCTTCTCTTCTGAGCTGCAGGTTTCTTTGAAGATGATATGCAGCACATGGAGAAGATCATTGTCACCAGTATATGGTTCATTGCCGACCATGATTTCAATGATCGTGGATGGGAAGTTATCCGTTCTTTGCTGTCCTGATCCTGCCATGATTCTGCGTTCTCTCTGGCATCTGATGATGGTATTGCTGTATTTCTTTGGCACATTCAGGTACAGCCAGATGCCAATCGCATGATGAATCTTTCCATACTCCTGTCTGGCCAGTGAAAAGATGCTTTCCGCCTGTGCAGAAATCTGTCTTGCCAGATAGAACTCTTCCCGGCAGGCAGGTGGATATTTCAGATGGAAATTCTTCTGGATCTCAACATTGACAGTGATTGTTTTATTGGATTGTAGCTGCGTTTCAAACAGCAGGTCAAAGACAATTCTGCCTTCCGACGGGATAAAGTTTTCCTGTTGTTTCACGCTGATTCGATTGGTATAGCCAGGATCTACAGGCACCTTAGAGATCCACATATTTCTGATGGTTATTTCTACCTTTTGGGGAAACAGATCTGGTACTGCATTTTTCAGCAGAACTCTGATGATCTGATCGTCTGCCATGATCTTCTTGGCATACAGATCCAACTGTTCTTTCTGATAGGCAAGGTTAATGGCATTGTTGATTGGCATCATTGTTTTTCTCCTGTTTCTCTGCTGTGTAAAGAATATCTTTTACGGTCTGTTCATTCAGAATCCGGGTGATGCAAAAGCATTTTCTGCCAGCATCTTTGATGCCTGAATCCCGGCATATTCCATGTCAGAAAGCGGAAAGCAGAATCTGCCTGAAAATATTCCGGATGCCGGCGTACAGTCCTGGACAGCGCATCTTTCTTCAGGGCCAGCAGTAATACAAGGTTATCTTCCAGCATGACATACTGGCCGCAGACTTAGAAAATATGTGCCTGGATATTCCGCAGTCTGCGCAGTTGTCCTTTTTCCTGCCTGTTTGCATACTGTTCTGACATATCTGGTCCCTGCTTCCTTATAGCCGCAAAAGCCATGTTTTCCCTGTTGGAAAAGAAATTTATTTCTTTTACTTGCATTTATCGTCATAGTGTACTATTTTACTAGTGCACTAGTGAGGAAGACACATGAAGTATGACACGAGTATGCCGATCTATCTGCAGGTTGTACATCAGATTGAGAAAGAGATTGCCTCCGGCAAGCGCAAACCAGGTGAAAAGATGCCTTCGACGCGTGATCTTGCCATTGCATTTCAGATCAATCCGAATACCGCTTCGCGGGTATATCAGGTATTGGAGAGTGAACACATCTGTATGACCAGGCGCGGACTTGGCACATTTGTCAGCGAGGATGCGGACATGGTGAAAAACATCCGCAATCAGATGGCAAAAGAGTCTGTTGACAGGCTGATCAGCAGTTTGAAAGAGCTTGACTATAGTGAAGAAGAAATGATCCAGATGATCAGGGAGAATTGGAAAGATGCTTGAAACAAATCACGTTACGAAGAAATTTCTGAATACAACGGCACTGGATGATGTGTCGTTTACGATTGCACCAGGAAAGATTTATGCCCTGCTTGGTCCCAATGGATCTGGCAAGACGACCTGGATGAAGATTGCGGCTGGCTTAAGCAAGCCGACGTCCGGTGAAGTGCTGTATGAAGACGAACCGGTCGGTGTGAAAAGCCGGAAGTACATTGCCTATATGAGCACGGAATCCTACTTCTATGACTGGATGAGCGTGCAGGATGTACGGTCCTGGTTTGCCGACTTCTTTGATGATTTTGATCCATCGCGCTTTGATGATCTGTTAGAGAAAATGCAGCTGCCTGCTGACAAAAAGCTGAAGAATCTGTCTTCCGGCATGCTGGCAAAGCTGAAAACAGCCGGCGTGCTGTCCCGCCATGCCAAAGTGTATCTGCTGGATGAGCCGCTCAACGGCATTGATCTGTTATCACGTGATGCCATCATGAACACGATTATTTCTGCTGCCCAGCCGGATACAGCCATTGTCATCTCCAGCCACCTGGTGGAAGAGCTGGAACAGTATGTGACAGATGCGATCTTTATTCACAACGGTCATCTGATCAAGACGGTTGATACGGAAGATGTCCGCAGTGAGGATCATGATTCTCTGGCTGATCTGTATCGTGAAATCATGAAGTAAGAAGGAGAAAAGACATGGGAAAACTGTTGAAATATGAATTCCGTAAGACGCGGAATCTGAAGCTGATCATTATTGTCATTGCCTGTTTGTTTGAGGCATTGTTTCTGGTCGGTCTGCTCCATGGCAATCCGGTGAAATATGACATGAACAGATCCTTGATCTTTGGCTCTATGGGGCTTGTCTTTACGACTGCCCTTGGCCTGATGATCATTGCCATCTACTCCACAATGATTCTGTACAAGGATCTCAACACCAAGCAGAGCTATATGCTGTTTCTGACACCTCACTCCTCCTGGGAGATCCTGGGTGCCAAAGTGATTGAAAACACGGTATCTTTCTTTGTCATGATTGCCTTCTTTGCCTTGCTGGCCATCATTGACCTCAAAGCAGCCGGCACCATCAGCCCGGATATTACGATCCGTACCTTCCTGTCTGCGTTTGATCTGGACAGTTTCCGGGTGCTTGATATTGTCAGATTCTGCGTTATCAGTCTGCTGGAACTGCTCTCCTTCACCCTTGCTGCATTCTCTGCCGTCATTATTCAGGCCACGCTGTTCAATGGCAAAAAGTACGGCGGCTGGCTGGCCTTCCTGCTGTTCATTGTCCTTGCCTGCCTGAATGCATGGATGACCAGCAGAGTTGATACAAGCTATGCGGCCACTACCCTGTTATCTCTTGTCTGGGTGCTTGGTCTGTATGGTCTTGACGGATGGCTGATGCAGGACAAACTATCGGTATAAGCCTATGATCTTTCTGAATATCAAAAAGCACAGTGTCTCTGCCAATGGCAGAAACAGCCATCTGACTCCCAAGGAGTTTCAGATTCTGCACTTCCTGATGGCTCATCCTGACCGCACGTTCTCTCCCGAAGAGATTTACCGTCATGCCTGGCAGGAAGAGCCGTTTGAAGTCAGGCCGATCATCTCTGTGCACATCCGCCACATTCGTGAAAAGATTGAAGTGAATCCATCTCATCCAGTCCATGTCAATTATGATATGGGCATGGGTTATCGATTTACAGCCTGAGGAAGTCTTTGCGGCTTCCTTTTTTCGTATGAAAAAGCCAGTGTTTCCACTGGCTGTATGTGTAACTTTTGTTATGTACTCAGTCCTTGAACAGATCGTAGACATCAGATACCGGCGTATGGTTCTGAATGGAATCAATCGTCTTGGCGATCATGTCAGCGACGGACAGAACGTGGATCTTGGTCGTTCTTGCCTTCTGTTCCTCACTCATCGGAATGGTATCGGTGATGACCATTTCCTTGATCGGAGAATTCTCGATCTTTTCAATCGCATCTCTGGAGAAGACACCATGTGTGATGCCGGTATAGATTTCAGAAGCACCATGGTCCTTCAGGATCTGGCATCCTGCAACAAGAGATCCGGCTGTATCGCAGATATCATCGACAACGATGCAGATCTTGCCATTCACATCACCAATGACATTCTGTGCTTCGACCATGTTCGGCTTCGGACGGCGCTTATCAATGATCGCAATCGGTGCATCCAGAATATCGGCCAGTCTTCTTGCTCTGGTGACGCCGCCGTGGTCAGGTGATACAACGACCAGCTTGTCAGACGGCAGGTTCTTCTCCTTGAAATACTGACCAAGCATCGGTACAGCGGTCAGATCATCAATCGGAATATCGAAGAAGCCCTGAATCTGGGTTGCGTGCAGGTCAAATACGACAACACGGTCAGCACCAGCTACCTGCAGAAGATCTGCGACAAGCTTTGCTGTGATCGGCTGGCGGGGCTTTGCCTTGCGGTCCTGGCGGGCATAGCCATAATACGGCATGATGACATTGATCTCACCGGCAGAAGCACGCTTGCAGGCATCAATGCATACAAGCACCTCCATCAGTCTCTCCGTTACCGGATTGCATGTACTCTGGACAATGAAGACAGATCTTCCACGGACAGATTCCTGCGGTTCTACAAGAATCTCACCATCAGCGAAATGTTCCACCTTGATTTTGCCAAGCGGCAGGCCAAGATCCCGGCATACATGCGCAGCGAGATCAGTGCTGGAAGTAAGTGCGAAAATGACAGTTTCCTTTACCATACTGGTTCCCTTCTATATCCTCACAAACAGGTTATATTATAAGCACGAAACCGCTTTATGAACAGGTTAGAATCCCAATCTTACAGGCCAATCTTTCCGTTTGTCAGCACCGTACCCGGTGCTACGACAGTTCCATCCGCAATCTTCGTATCACCAAACAGGCACGTATTGGGATAGATGACGACATCATGGCCGATTGACACATGCGGACCGATGTAGGTGTTCTTTGGATCGACAATTGTCACGCCGGCCTGCATATGGGCCAGATTGATACGCTGCTGCAGATAGTAACTGGATGCGGCCAGGGCCGGATTGTCATTGATGCCGGATACTTCCTGCCAGTCATCACAGGCAACGGCTGTTACTTTCTTTCCCATCTTCTGCAGAATCTCCACAAGATCGGTCAGATAGTACTCATGCTGGGCATTGTTGTTGTCCAGATGAGACAGTCCTGCAAACAAAGACTGTGTATCAAAGGCATAGATGCCGGTGTTGACTTCCCTGACCTTTTTCTCCTCTTCATCCGCATCCTTGAACTCCACAATCTTCTTTACACTGCCATCTGCGTTCCGGATCACTCTGCCATAGGCACCATTGTCATCCGGAACAGCCGTCAATACGGCCATCTGGGCATCTTTGAGCGCTTCATACATGTGGGCATACGTTTCCGGCCGTACACACGGACAGTCACCGGATGCCACCAATGTGATACCCTCTTCCTTTTCAAGCTGATGAGCCTGCATGACCGCATGGCCGGTGCCAAGCTGCGGTTCCTGCACGGCAAATTCACATCTGCCTGCCATGGCTTTTTCGACTTCTTCATGGTGATAGCCGACAATGGTCACAATCCGCTGTGCCCCGGCAGCCTGCAGGCTGTCAATAACCAGTCCCAGCATCGGTTCATGCAGGATTTCATGCAGAACCTTGGGCTTGTCTGACTTCATGCGGGTGCCTTTGCCCCCGGCCATGATAATTGCATTCTTCATATTTATCCTCCACTTGTTGCAAGTCTATTATACCGCTGGCAATTGCCATCCCAACCGGTGGTGGATGATGTATCATGAAAGCGGAGGAATTTGTTATGGACTATGAATCCGTCACGGCCATGCCCCATGCCCTGGGGCTTGCCCATGTCGACAATGACCGCCAGCTGGGCGGCTATGTAAACAAAGAGGGCAGAAAGATCCGTATGGACCGTCTGCTGCGCACCGCCAATCTGCATAATCTGCAGGATGATGACATTGCCTTACTGACTGACAAATATCATGTCAAGACGATCATTGACTTCCGCACCCGCCTGGAAGCTGCTGCCAAGCCGGATGTTTCCATTCCCGGCACAGACTATGTCTGGATTTCGGTCAATCCAGAGGTGGCTGAGGATAAAAATCCGGTTGTGCATGCCAATGATGATGAACTGTCCATGGTCATGGAGATGGTCAAGATGCCGTTTGATCTGTATGGCTTCTATATTGAGATCATCAAGACGTTCCGTGCCCAGCAGGGATACCGCAAGTTCTTTGACTATCTGCTGTCCAATCCGGATGGCTGTTCTGTGCTGTGGCACTGCAATGCCGGCAAGGACCGTACTGGCATTGCGGCTGTCTTCCTGATGTCTGTACTGGACTTTGACAGAGAAACCATGATGGAAGACTACCTGCTTACCAATGAGTACCGAGCAGACCGGATTGAGTCGATGCTGGAGAAGGCACGTGAGCTCACGGATGATGAGCGCATCATGACCGGCATCCGGTGCATGTTTGGCGTCATGTCGGAGACCATGGAACAGATGATGGACTGGTGTGACCGTGAATATGGTTCTGTAAAGGGATTTGTACAGAAAAAAATCAATCTCAGTGATGATGAGATTGATCGGCTGAAAGCCATGTATCTGGAATGATCAGCGGGTGAGAATCCGCGTTCTTCTGACAAAATATTTGCGCTCATACAGCAGCTGGCTGGCTTTTTCCAGAAGATCATGATCTCTGGTGATGCCAAAGACCGTGCTGCCTGAACCTGACATCAATACGCCATCGAAGCCCAGCGCATGCAGGGCTTCTTTTACGCTGCGGATCTCGGGCACAAGCTGTACAGCCGCATCTTCCAGGGAATTGCCAAGCGATGAAATCACACCCTGATAATCATTTTCAATCAATGCCCTGCACATGGCCATGCAGTCAGGATGGATGGGATCTGTCTTGTCACTGAGAGCAAAGGCCTCCTTGGTGGAGACACCGCGCTTGGGCTTGACCAGCAGGATTTCAAAGTCAGGATGGCATACAAATGGCTGCAGGATCTCGCCGATGCCCCGAACAAAGGCCGGCTGATTCAACAGGCAGAACGGTACATCGGCACCGACCTCCTTGCCCACTTCAATCATGTCATCCCTGCTCATCTGCAGGTTTAACATGCGGTTCATCATGCGGATGGCTGCCGCCGCATCGGCACTGCCCCCGGCCAGACCTGCCCGGGTTGGAATATGCTTGTTCAGTGTACAGGCAAAGTTTTCCGTAAAGCCATAGCGGTCACGCATGACCCGGATCGCCTTGATCACCGTGTTTTTCTCATTGACCGGCAGAAAGCTGCGGTTGTTGGACAGGGTTGTTTCCGGGGCAATATCCATTTCCAGCACATCATAGAAGTCAATCGGCACCATGATCATTTCCAGATCATGATAGCCGTCTGCTCTTGTGTCTTTGATATTCAGACACAGATTGATTTTGGCATAAGCACGTTCTCTCATAATGTATCGTACAGCTTTCTTAACTCCTCTTTGCTCAGTTCCTGCGCTCTGGTGCGGGGATCAATGCCTGCCCTTTCAAGGACAGCAAGTGCCTGATCTCCTGAGCCAAGATAGTCTCTGAGATTATTGTAAACCGTCTTTCTTCTCTGGCGGAAACAGGCTTTGACAAAGGTAAAGAATTTCTGCAGATCTTCTGGATCAACAGTTTCCGACCGGCGGGCAAACTGAATGATCACACTGTCCACATTCGGACTGGGATTGAAGGATCTGGCCGGCACATTGAACAGCTTTCTGACATCATACAGTGTCTGTGCCTCCACACTCAGGGCACCATACTCCTGGGTATTGACACCAGCCGCAAAGCGTTCTCCAACTTCCTTCTGCACCATGACCGTAATATAGGGAATATCAGGTGCTTCCTCAAACAAACGGAACAGGACGGGTGTGGTGATGTAGTAAGGCAGATTGGCACACACGGAAACACTGCCGTACTGTTCCCTGAGTTCCTGCACTTTTGTCTTGATATCACAGGTCAGAAAGTCCTGCCAGATGATTTCGATATTGTCATAGGGTGACAATGTATCTGCCAGGACCGTTTTCAGATCTTCGTCGACTTCATAGGCGGTGACATGTTTCGCCACGCGGGCAAGCTGCTCGGTCAATGAGCCGATGCCTGGTCCGATTTCAATGACGGCATCTTCGGCATGAGCCTGCTGGGCACAGCGCTCCACAAGCATCGGATCCACCAGGAAATTCTGACCATAGCCCTTCTTTGCATGCAGGCCATAATCTGCCAGGATTTGTTTTGTCCGGGATGGTGTTGCAATCCACTTTGTCATTTCAGTGCCTCCTGGAGTTCTTCTTTACTGATGCCAAGCGCATTCAGCCTGCTCAGCATGGTCTTTGCATTGCCATTGCCAAGATGATAGAGCTGTCCGATCTTCTCACGCTTTTCCCCACTGTCAGGACGTCCTGACAGGCCCAGTGCATACATATCCTGCATCGTCAGATGACTCTCTTCCGTAAATGTAATCAGATTGTCCAGGGCATCCTGGATCGTTTTGTCATCCGCATGTTCAACGCCTACTTTATGTGTCGTATGGGCATGTGCTTTATCCACAAAGGCATTCATACAGCCAGGCACGGCATCATTGACTGCCTTGCGGATACGGTTGCCAGGAGAATCCGGATCCGTCATGACAATCACACCGCGACTTCTGGCAGCCCGCTTGATCAAACGCAGTGTCCAGTCAGAAAGACACGTACCATGGGTTTCCACCGTATCGCAGTCATACAGCAGTTTCAGCCTTGCCGTATCATGGTGTCCTTCCACTACAATCAGTTCTTTGATCCGTTTCTTCTCAGCCATGGAGATACCTTTCATAGTTAGCCATCACAACATCTGCCATGTGTTCCACACTTTCATTGCGCACAGATGCCATCCTGGCAAGAATATAGGGAATGTTGGCCGGCTCATTGCGGGTGCCGCGCACTGGTTCCGGGGCCATGTACGGACAGTCGGTCTCTGTTAACAGCCACTTTTCATCTACCGTTTCCACAACTTCAACCGAATGCCGGGCATTCTTGAATGTCAGTGCCCCGCCCAGAGCAAGAAAGAAGCCGAGCTTTGTGAATTCCTTTGCCATTTCCCTGGTGCCACAGAAGCAGTGCAGCAGGCCTCTTGGATGGACCTGTTTCATCAGGTCATAGGTATCCTGCATGGCATCGCGGGCATGGACTGCCACCGGCTTGTTCAGTGCTTTGGCAAGTTCCATCTGTTTGACAAACAGATCTCTCTGCAATTGCCGGATGCCTGGATCCTTGACCCAGTGGTATTCCAAACCCATTTCACCAAGTACGCTGACCTGGGGCAGGGCGGCGTCTTTTTCAAACTGGGCATAGTCGGCATCCGTGATCTTGTCAGCGTCTTCGGGGAAGATGGCCGCCGCGATCTGATAGTGTTCAGGATCTTTGTCAGCAAAGGCGATGGCCTGCATCGTCTCTTCATGTTTCAGCGTGATGATCAGTGTCCTGGTGATGCCGGCATTTTCAGCACGCTTGACAACATCATGGAAATCATCGTGGAATGCCTCATCAAACAGATGGGCATGTGTATCAACATACTGCATATTACTTACCGAGGCAGAACCGGCTGAATATTTCATCCAGCAGATCTTCCCTGCCTGCCTTTCCTGTCATTTCTCTTAAGTCTGTCCATGCCTTCTGCAGGTCGATGGTCACAAGATCCAGCTCCATGCCAGCTTCCAAAGAGGCAATGGCATCCTGCACAGAATTGCGGGCGGCAATGGCCAGGCCGATCTGTCTTTCGTTATTCAAGGTATCAGACTGTGCTGCCAGCAGCTCTTTCTCATATTTTGTCTCAATGGCATCCTTCAATGCCTGCACGTCGCCCCTTCCGGCACAGATACAAAGTTTGCCCGGCACTTCCTGCAGATCTTTCTTGTTATAGACAACAATTCTGTTTTTATCTTTTGTCATCGCCAGCAGCTTTTCATCTTCTGCGTCCTGGCGGGAGGCATCAATGACCACGATGACAAGCTGTGCCTTGTGCAGTGCATCCATGGTCTTGGCCATGCCGATCTGTTCAATCTTGTTGGATGAATCATGCAGGCCGGCCGTATCAATCAGGTTCAGTGTGATATTGCCGACCCGCACACTGCCTTCCACAAGATCCCGGGTTGTACCGGCCACATCCGTCACAATTGCCTTGTCTTCTTCCAGCAGGGCATTCAAAAGAGAGGACTTGCCAACATTCGGCTTGCCAAGGATCACAGTATCAATACCTTCTTTGATCAGCACCGCATCCTGGGCTGTCTCAATGATCTGATCAATCTGCTTCACCCACTGCTTTGCCTTGGGCAGGATTTCCTCTTCGGTCAGCTGGTGGACATCATCATATTCAGGATAGTCGATGTTGACTTCGATGTTGGAGATGATCTGGGTCAGATCTTCTTCCAGCGGCGCCAGCAGTTTTTGAACGGATCCCTTGATGGCATGGACCGCACTTCTGGCATTGACTTTGTCACGGGAGCGGATCAGATCATTGACCGCTTCGGCCTGGGTGAGGTCCATTTTGCCGTTGAGAAAGGCACGTTCCGTAAATTCACCGCGTCTTGCCATGCGCACACCAGTGCCTAATACGATGGAAAGAATACGACGGGTGATATACATACCGCCATGGCATGACAGCTCCACCACATCTTCACCCGTATAGGACTTTGGTGCCCGGAACAAAGAGACAAGCACTTCATCCACGGGTTCTTTGCCATCATAGACCGTCGCAAAGTGGATGGTATAGCCAGCCGCATGGGAATAGTCTTTGTGTGTGATCTTTTCCGCAGCGGATATCGCATTTTCACCCGAAATGCGAATCATCGAAACGGCCCCCATGGCATTGGCAGTCGCAATCGCCGCAATTGTATCTTCCATGTCTGTCTCCCTTCATTTCCTTATTAGTATACCTTTCCTTTCTTCTTTCCGCACAGATTGCACCGATCACACCGATTTGCATTTTTTCCTGCACAAAGGCTACACTAGGATTATGAGCGATACGATGATTGCAAAAGAAGCACTGCAAAAAGCAATGGTGCATTGCGGCATGAAAAACTTGCGGCCGATTCAGCAGAAATGCATTCCGTTATTGAAGCAGGGAAAAAGTCTCTATGTCCAGGCTCATACCGGAGCTGGCAAGACCGCGGCGTATCTGTTGCCTGCATTGGATTGCATCAAGGAAAACAGAGAGACCCAGGTGCTTGTACTGGCCCCGACCAGGGAGCTGGCGGTGCAGGTGGAACAGACGGCTCAGCGGCTTTCCCTGTATACACGCATTCATACGGCCTGCCTGATTGGCGGCATGCCGATTGAACAGCAGGAAAATCTCTTGAAACAAGGAGCTGAACTGGTGATTGGCACACCAGGCAGGCTGCTGGATCTGATTCATCAGAACAGGCTGAACCTGAAGAGCGTCACATTGACAATCATTGATGAAGCAGACATGATGGCAGGCACTGGCCAGAGTGAAGAGACAAAGCAGATTCTTGAGCAGGTGAAAGGGCAGCGTGCTGTGTTTTCCGCGACGCTGCATGAGGATGTCAAATCCTTTCTGCCAGAGCCTTATGAAGAAGTGATTCTGGATGAGGCAAAGCTCAGCCAAAACATCAAAGCCTATGACATCCTTACCCAGAATAAGAAAGAGACACTGTTGGAACTGCTGCACGAAGACGGCATCCAGCAGGCCATTGTATTTGTGAATCATCGTTCGGATGCCAATACAATCTGTGATGTTTTGTCTCATCATGAGATTCTTGCGGCACCGTTTTCTGCCTACTTTGATGAGGCAAAGCGCCTGCATACACTGCATCAGTTTGAACAAGGTGAAATCCGGGTATTGTGTGCGACAGATGCGGCCGCAAGGGGCCTGGATCTCACCAGCATATCCAGAGTCATTCACTATGATCTGCCGGTAGATATGGATACCTTCCTGCACCGCTCTGGCCGCTCCGGCCATCAGGAACAAGCCGGCATGACGATTGCTTTGCTGGATCAGGATGATCAGGACAGTGTCGTTGGAAAGCAGATCATGGATATCGCAGAACCGTATCAGATCCGGAATCAGGCCGGTGATCTTTCCCGGCCAATTGCAAAAGCAGCAGCAGAAAACGTGGATGCTACGGAAATTTTGCTATTGCTTGGCAAAAAAGATGGTATCCGAATCAAGGATGTGATTGGTGCTTTGTGTGCCAGGATGCCGTTTGAAAAGATCGGCCGGCTGCAGTTGCAGGACCGCTATTGTGCTGTCATCATCTTTCTGCCCAGAGAAAAAGTCCTGCCATTGCTGGAAGGACTGACGATCAAGAAGAAGAAAGTCAAAGTGCAGCTTCGCCAGAAGAGTGTGCTGGCATAAGCTGGATGGTTCCGTAGCTGATCAGCTTGTGGACATCATACAGACTGTCGAGGATGGCACAGGCACGCTGTCTGTCAGTGCCAGTCGGTGCATTGATGCTGGGCACCATGATGACATCAATACCGGCGCGATGGGCAGCTTCAACCCCATAGCATGTGTCTTCCAGCACCAGTGCATCTTCTGGTGCTGTTTTCATTTTGGCAAGCAGTGTCTGATAAATCTCAGGATCTGGCTTTCTCTTTTTCACTTCATCACCGCATACGATGCAGGAAAAATACTGTGTGATCTGCATTTTTGCAAAGCGCTCCATCGTTTTGATGCGGGATGTGGCCGTACCAACCGCCATCGGAATCTTCTTCTCTTCCAGACAGGCAAGCAGCTCCTTTGCACCCGGCATCAAAGACAGATCACGGTCCATCTGCACATCTCCCAGTGCAAAAACATCATCCCGCAGCTTGTCAATCTCATCAGAAGTCAAAGCAGGCAGTTCTTTTCGAAGCATATTCATGACCATATCGCCATTGGTGCCAACCGCTTTATGAAATAATGGCCCAAACGCCGGCACATGATTCCTCTTGCCCACTTCATTCCAGATCTTCTGCCAGATAAATTCCGTATTCAGCAGTAAACCATCCACATCAAAGATCACCAGTTTCTTCATGCCCATCTCCTTCTGTCATTTCAGCCCTGCTATGATAGCAGGTTTTTCATGCAATGCCAGAAAGAACAGCAGAATTCATATTCTGCCTGCATTATTCTTCGGTTCTCTGCGGCAGCTTCAATACGTCATCTGCCAGTTTTTCTATACATGTTTTCTGGTGGTCTGCCAGCAGAATGGTTCTGCCGGCAGCTTTAAGATCCAGCAGGAATGTCTCCAGATGTTCAATCGTCTTTTGATCAAGAGAGGCAAATGGTTCATCCAGGATCAATACCTCCGGATTCAATGACATAACCGCTGCCAGTGCTGCCCGTTTCTTCTGACCGCCGCTGAGATGATACGGTGCCTTGTCTGCCAGTGCTTCCAGATGGAACAGTTTCAGACAGTCATTTGTTCTTTCTCTGACATCACGTTCTGACAGTCCCATCTGCCTTGGCCCAAATGCAATCTCATCATACACACTGCCATTGAACAGCATCACATCCGGGTTCTGGAACAGATAGCCGATCCGTTTATGAAACATTTTGGCTTTCTGCTGGTCTTTCAGGTATTTCTGATCAATCTGTACACCATCAAAGAAGTAAGTGCCATCCTGGGGAAAGGACAGGCCGTTGAGCAACCGGAACAAGGTTGTCTTACCAGCACCATTGGCACCTTCCACCGCCAGGCATCTTCCTTTGCCAAGTGAAAAGCTGAGGTGTTCCAGCACCGGCGGTTCATCTTCACTGTATGCAAAGGTAATATCTTTCAGTTCCATCAAGCACATATCACAGTCCATTATAATCGCCTGTAAAGCCGCGGCACTGCATGGCTTCATACATCTGCTGGTTCATTTCTGATCCGCGCACAAATGTGATGCCCATGACACCGCCAATGGAATTGTACTTCTTCTGATTTTTTCCCACCGAGCGAAGCTGCACAGAAGTCAGCAGATCATTGATCAGGCTTCCCAGCAGAACAATGTATTTCAGGGTGAGATCAAGCGTGAAGATGAAGACGGCAGGCAGATGGAGCTTTCGCAGTGCTGTGGTGATGTGATTCCATTGGGTTGTGTGATTATAGATCCCAAGTGCACTGACACAGAGAAACACTTTGGAAATGATGAAAAGATCGTTGGGGATCAGGGTTGGACGCATCAGCATTGCCGGCAGCAAGAGCAAACATGCAAGCAGCGATGCCCTGCTGCTGGCTTTGACAACAGGCAGAATATCTTTTGCAGGCCATGTGCAAAGATATCCAAGGATCATGGCAGCAAATGCCATGAGCAGGATTCTGCTTTGGGTAATGGACACGGACAGGATCAGGATCAACAGCAGGCACAATTTGAAAACAGGCGGCAGTGTCCGCCCTTTTTCATGGCCATGCTGAACACGGATCTGTGCCATGGCACAGCCAATGGTTTTGATCGTAGAAATAACGAAACGGCTGCCATCCTTTTCCGGATGGTAATCATCTTCTTTTTGCATCCATTCAGGCAGCATACTTTTCCTTTTTCTTCACAGGAATGGAAAGCAGTTTGAAAAAAATAATCAGCAAAGCTGTTCCTATGATGGCAGACAGGATATAGCCGATAATCTCATTGAAGCCGGAAACTGCATAATCCGGCAGTAAGGCCTGCAATGTCCACCCTTTTGATAACCCCTGCGGTGTATAACCGAGTGTTTTTCCATTTGTGACAATCGCTGAGATCTCATCTGCACCCCATTCTCCCCATGCTGTTCCCTGGGCAAGAAGGCCCAACGGTGATGCCGCAATTAAAATGGCAGTCAGAGCAAACAGCGGCACACGAGATTTTGTGTGTGTCTTTGTGTCATCACCATACAGCAGATCCGGTGATGTCTTTCTGACAAAGGCCAGAATTGCAATTGTAAAAGCAGCTTCCACAATGCCTGCAACAAGCAGATGGGGAATCATCATAGCCGGGATGGAAACGGAAAAATCATAGGGACAATACAGAGCGTTGCCGGCTGCGTCATGAAACAGGATGGGCTGGATGCCGAATTCGATGGCTGTGCATAATGCCGCAAGATTAATGCCTGCATAGGAGCCAATCGCAGCAGCGGCATAGCTGATGCCATGCCGGTCCTTCTTTCCTGATGCTTTCTGGATCAGCGAATAAATGCCATATCCTGCATAGGGCAGCACAAAGGCCATGTTAAAGCAGTTGGCGCCAAATGATAAAATACCGCCGTCACCAAAGATCACTGCCTGCAGCAGCAGAGCAATGGAGATTGCAATGCAGGCCGCATCTGGTCCGAATAAGATTGCAATCAATGTGCCGCCTACGGCATGACCGGTTGTTCCGCCCGGCAGTGGTACATTGAACATCATGCTCAGAAAGGAAAAGGACGCTCCAACCCCAAGCAGCGGCATCTTCTCCTTTGGCAGATCACGATTTACCCTGCGCACAGCATGTACCCATACTGGTACCATTGCTGCCCCCATAACGGCACACGTGGCAGGTGAAAGATAATTCTCCGGAATATGCATTGTATTCTCCCCTTTTTCTGTATGTGCTTACATTGTATGAAAAATGGGAATTACTCACAACCCGGGTGGGGGTTACTTACATGTACTTTGATATTGCCTTCTTGAATTCTTCGATTGCCTCTGTATCGCCATCCTCAATCGCATGGGTAATACAGTGTGTCAGATGTTCATTGATGATCTCTTTGCCAAGACTATGCAGAGCAGACTCTACGGCCGCCAGCTGCATCAATACCTCAGAACAATCCTCATCGTTTTCAATCATCGTTTTCACATGGGTCAGATGCCCGCTCGCCTTGGCAAGACGATTCAGCTGCTTTTTCTTTTCTTCAGGTGAATGATAGTGACCATGAACATGTGCATGTCCCACAGTCACATCACCAGGAATTCCAACATTGTCTTTCTGTACCTTATTCATATCTATAACTTTATTCATATCTATAACTTTATACGATGATCCACATTTTCCGCATCCATCAGAACACAATGATTGTCCCAAATACACGGAATATTCCAGAATACATGAAAGCATGAAAAAGCAGAATCCTGATATCTTTTCAGATTCTGCCTCATCTGCTGCGATTTACAATCATGGCCGTCTTGCCTGATACCGGATTCCGATATAACTGTTCCGGAAATACAGTTCGAATTCTGATGTTGCGCATCTTTTTCTCTGCCAGCATTTTTCCAACCTGTTTTCTTACTTCCACCTGTACTTTCTGATGATCCTGATCTGTCAGACAATACACGGTCAGTTCCTCTTTTCCTGTCTTTTCATACTGATAGGCAGATACGCCTTCCACATATAAATCATCCAGCATCAGTGGATGCAGGAAATCAGGCTTTCCTTCTTCATTGTCATACCAGAGAGTATCCTCCACACGGCCGGCAATGCCATCAATATGCGTAAACGGCAATACGCCATCATAGCCTTTGTCAAAGCCGGTCATGATGTCATTCATGCGGTAGCGAATCAAAGGAAATTCCGGATTGTGCAGGGTTGTCAGAATCAGTCTGTGCATGGAATCTTCCTCAACATAGTTCAGATCATCAAACAAATACATGCCGTCATACCAGCTTCCGCCGGCACCAATCAGGATGGATTCAGAGCTGCCGTAGTAATTGATCACATCCGCATGGAATGTATCACACAGAGCCTGCATCTGTTCTTTCGTGACTGGTTCACCGCCGATGATGATTTTCTTTGGGGCAAGATGAATCCTGCCCTCTTTCTGCAGTTTCAATAGAATCGCCACACAGGATGGATAGCCGGAAAGAAACTGCGGCTGGAAAGCACCGATCTTACTGACCCATTCGTCCAAAGGATCAGAAGCTTTCACCACAATGCAGTTCACATGATATTTCTTCAACCCGCTTGTTAACAATAACGTACTGGCATAACCGGAGCCAACCGATGCCGCATGGATGTTTTTGATCGGTAGATCATACCAGGCAATCCGGTTCATGCCGCCTCTGTTGACCAGTCTGACAAAGTTTGCCTCAATTGCCGTCATCATTCCACGTCCATAAACAAACGGCGTCGGTGTTCCCGTAGAACCAGAAGAATGAATCACCATGGCACCATGGGACGCCTTCCAGCCATCTGCTGTATGATGGACTGGAACAGTGGCAATCTCTTCAAAATGATCGATCACATCCTGCTTTGCCATCACTGGCACATCGACTGGTGCAATCTCAAAAAGATCATCTCTTTTCAGTCCCGCTCTGCTGTACAGATCATGATAAAACGCTGAATGATCATAGGCATGCACAAGCACATGATGAAAACCATCCAGACTCTTCTGCTGGATCTCTTCCCGTGAAAGCAGCGAATTCTGCCAGTATCTCCGGCTTTCTATGACAAGTGTAAGTAATGACATCTCATCCACAGTATATCAGTACACCGACACTTCAATTTGATCATTTCGATTAATTTGATCAAATTGAAGACGATTATGATCAAATAAATCCTCTTCAAAATCATGCATGCAATTTCATCGTGTTTTTACCTGCCGCAAACACTGGTGTCATACAATAGAAATGAGGACTGTACGATGAGAACAATACAAGAAGATGCACAGCAGATTATGAAGAAAGCACTGCAGGATGCCCAGCCTGATCAGGCTGTCATTTCTGCCTTAAAGAAGATGCCGGAAGTAACTGGAAAAATTGTGCTTGTGGCAATTGGCAAAGCTGCCTGGACAATGGCAGAGACCGTTGAAAAGCAGCTTGGTGAGAGCTTGAGCAAAGGTGTCTGTATCACCAAGTACGGCCATGTCAAAGGTGATATCACCCATGTCAAATGTCTGGAAGCAGGCCACCCTGTGCCTGATCAGCACAGTATCTTTGCCACAAAGAAGGCCGAGAAGCTGGTTTCTGATTTATCGCCGGATGATCTTGTCATCTTCTGTATCTCCGGCGGCGGCAGTGCCCTGTTTGAGGATCCGATCATTCCCCTTCCTGAACTGCAGGATATCACCAGCCAGCTGCTTGCCTGTGGAGCAGATATCCAGGAAATCAATATCATCCGCAAGCACCTGTCCGGTGTGAAGGCAGGCAGATTCGGCCAGCTGTGCCAGCCAGCCCATGTGTACGCGATTATTCTGTCTGATATTATTGGCGATCCCCTGGATGCCATTGCGTCCGGTCCAGCCGCTGTGGATCCCCATACCTGCCAGGATGCGATGGCAATTGTAAACAAATACCATCTCACCCTGTCTGATGATGCAATTGCAGCATTGCAGGAAGAAACACCAAAAGCGTTATGGAATGTGGAAAGCATCGTCACTGGCAGTGTGAAACAGCTGTGTCAAAGTGCTGAGGAGGAATGCAAAAGACTTGGTTATACGCCCATCTATCTGACATCTTCTTTGGACTGTGAAGCCAGGGAAGCAGGAAGGTTCCTGTCGGCAATTGCCCGGGATCATCAGGACAGCCCGGTTTCACTGGCATATATTCTGGGCGGCGAAACCGTTGTGCATCTGACTGGTAAAGGTCTGGGCGGACGGAATCAGGAGCTGGCTTTATCAGCATGTGAAGGCTTGTCCGGATGTCATGATACATGTCTTTTTTCCATTGGTTCAGATGGCACGGATGGGCCAAGTGATGCGGCTGGGGGTATGGTGGATGAACATACGGCACAACTGATGCAGGAGAAAGGAATTTCCATCCCTGACATTCTTTCTGATAATGACAGCTATCATGCCTTACAGGCTGCGGGTACTCTGATCAAAACAGGTCCTACCGGTACCAATGTCAATGATCTGACGGTTCTGTTAATCAGGCGAAATCAGAGATAGCGTTTCTTCCGGCTGACATTAATGCAGAACAGGATCATCGATAAGAAATATGACTTCGAGGGCTCATGTGTCTGTGCCATTTTCAACTGATTTTTCCTTTTGCAATGTGCAAATGTATACACGCTGTGGCGGATAGTGACAATTCTTTCCCGTATAATGATTTCAGGAGGAATATTTGCTTTTATGGTAAAGGAAAATCCATTAAAGAATATTGTCAGGCTGCAGAAAGCAGGCAAGCAGGTTGGTATTTACAGTGCCTGCACATCCAATGGCTTAACATTGCGCGCATGCATGCAGCGGGCAAAGGAAACAAACACAATTCTGCTCATTGAGGCAACTGCAAACCAGGTTGATCAGTACGGCGGCTATACAGGCATGAAGCCGGCAGACTTCATGGAATTCATCAAGAAGCTGGCAGCCGAGGAAGATCTGCCAATGAGCCAGATCATTCTTGGCGGCGACCATCTGGGTCCGCTGACATTCGCACATTATGATGAAGAAAAGGCAATGGCAGAGGCTTCTAAGTTGATCCGTCAGTTTGTCCTGGCCGGTTTCACCAAGATCCATATCGATACATCGATGAAGGTTGCTTCGGATGATCCTGACACAAGACTGTCGGATGAAGTCATTTCCAGAAGAGGGGCAGAACTGGCTGTTGTCGCAGAGAATGCTTATCAGGAACTGCTGAAAAAGAATCCGGATGCCATTCATCCGGTATACATCGTTGGCTCTGAAGTACCGATTCCGGGCGGATCCCAGCAGGCGGTCGATACCGGTCTGCAGGTCACCAAGGTAGAAGACTTCAAAAACACCGTAAATATCTTTGAGAAGTCCTTCCATGAACATGGCCTGGATGAAGCCTGGAAACAGGTCATCGGCTTTGTTGTTCAGCCTGGTGTTGAAGAGAAAGATGCCGGCTGCACACCGTATGACAGATCCAAGGCAGTAGATCTGATGGCTTCCATCAAGGAATACCCAAGCTTTGTGTTTGAAGGACATTCCACTGACTATCAGACAAAGTATGCATTAAGAGAGTTGGTTGAAGATGGTGTCGGTATTCTCAAGGTTGGACCTGGCCTGACATTTGCGATGAGAGAAGGCCTGTTTGCTTTGGCCTATGCCGAGAAGGAAGTGTATAAGGATCAGCCTGAAAAACAGTCCCACTTTATGGAAGTGCTCGATGAAGCCATGACAAAGGATCCGAAGTACTATGCCCATCATTATCATGGCACTGCGGCTGAGATTGCGTATAAGAGAAAGTTCTCGTTCTCTGACCGCTGCCGCTACTACATGCCGCAGCCGGAAGTTGTTGCGGCCCAGGAAAAGCTGTTTGAGAACTTCAAAGATGGCGTTCCGCTGGGTGTACTCTCACAGTTTGCCCCGATTGCCTATACCAAGGTCAGAGAAGGAAAGCTTCACAATGACCCGGTATCCATTGTCAAGGACAGAGTCATTCATACTGTAGATGAGTATCTGTTCGCTTCTCATCAGGAAGAGATCAAGTTCTGACACCAAAAAAATCAGTATCGTTTCCAACAGGGAAATGGTACTGATTTTCATTTACTTAGATCTTCATGCTCAGGATCTGATCATAGTTCTTGTTATCAAGCATTTTCTGGATCAGATCATGATAGCTTGTCTTGCGAAGCTTTGGCTCCGCCTTTTCCAATGCAAGCTGGCACTGCTTCTTATCACCCTTGAGATAATAGGACTGGGCAGCCTTGTAGTATGTCACGCCACACGGTATATCATCCTTGATATTCTTAGCACGTTCCATTAACTCATGTGCATACTTGCCATCTTTCTCAATGTGAATCGCATTGGTATAATCCGCTTCCCGCATCATCTCTTCATGCGTCTTCTTCTGCTTCTTGGAAAGATCATGATCATAGATCCTGGACATCTCTTCAAAATCCTTTTTGGCAAGATCAATCTCAGTTCTGCCAACATGCCATGTCAGTTCCTTCTGCAGCACAAGCAGTCTGTCCGCAGCCCGCAGTCTGTAGGCATCGGCCTTTTCAAACTGTTTTGCCAGTGCTTCATCATCGTTCTTCATCATGTAGGCATCAATGGCCATCAATACGCGCAGCTTCTTGGAAAAGAAGAATTTAGCGCTGGCTGTATTCAGCTCTTTGAGAAAGCCATCCGCATCACCATTGCGGTACAGCAGAATGGACAAAACAGCCGCTTCTCTCTGGGAGAAGAAGGTCCAGGCAAGATACAGTGCAAGACCAATAATCAGTAAAATTGCAAATAAACCCCACTTCATAAAATATATCCTCCAGCGGTCATATGATCGTGTTTTCTTGTGTTATTATCATAGCAGTTTCTTAATTATATAAGGAGAGCAATTCGTATGAACAACTCATCTGCTGTTGTTGCCATTCTCATCCTGGCATGCGTTGTCATTTACTATGAGGTACGCAAAGCCAGACTTCTGAGCCAGGCAAGAAAGAAGAAAGACTATGAGGTTCCGCTGAGTGATGATGTTCAGCACATTTACTATGATGAATACCAGAAGAAAATGAATGAGCTGAAACAGGAGAAGGAAGACGCGGATAAAGAGCGTTCTGCCAATCACGCGCCGGAATCACAGGATGACGATCATTCTGATACAACTGCTGCATAAGCAGTTGTTTTTTTATGCAGGGATAAGAAAAGAACACCCGAAGGTGTTCTTACTTTCCCTCTTGGAATTAGCTATGCCAAGGAACCGGAACCAGTGCTGTGTAAGTACCGGACCAGATACCGAATGCACATCCGACGATACCGATGGCAAGGAGAAGCAGGATGCACTTTGTCGGGCTCCAGCCCTTCTTCTTGATCAGGTTATAGCACATCAGAGTGAGGATCAGCGGGATCATTGCCGGCAGGATGCTGTTCAGCTTATCCTGGATAACGATCGGCGTATCACCATTGGCGATTTCCATGCCCAGTGTTGTAGCGCCATAGTTGCAGGTCAGAGCACCGACAACGAAGACACCCAGCAGAGAAGCAGCATGTGTGAACTCACGTGCATTAGCAGTCAGAACTTCAATGGCCTTTGTGCCCATGTCATAGGACATGTACATCAACCAGTAACGGAGAACCATCTGCACACCGAAGGTAATCAGGAAGTAGATGATTGGTCCGGCGACACTGCCGTTGATTGCCATGTTAGCAGTAATACCAGCAGTAATCGGAACAAGTGTGAACCAGAACAGGGCATCACCGATACCACCCAGAGGACCCATTGCAGCAACACGTACGGCACGGATCGAGTTGATGTCAGCCTTATTCTGTTCCATGGAAAGGACAATACCCATAACGAATGTAACAAGGAACGGATGGGTGTTGAAGAATTCCAGGTTATGCTTCATGGAAGTGGCAAGATCCTTCTTATTTGTGTGGATCTTTTCCAGTCCCGGGAGAATTGACCAGAGCCAGCCAGCAGCCTGCATTCTTTCATAGTTGAAGGATGCCTGCAGCATGAGTGATCTCCAGACCATTTTGTTCAGCGTCTTTTTGTCAAGCTGAGGAGCGGGTGTACGATCCTCATATACCAGTGCTTCAGATGCCATCTTCGTCTCCTCCTGCGTTCTGCAAATTCTTAATCTTTACATTTGTGTTGTAGTCATACAGAGCAATTGCAACACCGATGAAGGCAACCAGGATCAGGGTAGCACCGCTTGTTGCCTCGACGTTTCCGAACAGTGCAGCAGCAGCGAAACCTGCCAGGTAAATACCCCACATGTCATCAGCGAGCATGATCTTCAGCAATACTGCAAATCCGGTATATCTCATCATACCGCCGGCTGCGCCAAGACCACCCATGACGAAGCTGAAGTATCTGCTGTTAGAGAAGTTGTTCAGAGCAGTACCAGCTGCTTCGCCGCCAACATAAGCAACGACAGCCAGGATTGCGAACAGAACACCAAGGAAGCACATAGCAATGAGGTTGACCTTTGTGATTCCGGCAGGATCTGCCTTGTCAGCAGCCTCATCAGCCTTGGACATCAGACCAGAAGTGATGGTGAATGTCAGAGTAACTGCATACTGACCGAAGATTGAGAAGACAACGGCCAGACCCAGCGCTGTATCGACATCCAGCTGAGACTTAACGGCAAAGATCATGGCGACGATGCCACCGAGAACTGCATTCGGAGGCTGCGCTCCACCGACAGGCATGTTACCAACCATCATCAGCTCGTAGGTTCCACCTACAACGAGGCCGGTCTTTACATCGCCCAGAATTGCACCGATAATCGGGCAGGCAATAATCGGACGATACAACAGCTCTGTCAGGGAGAACTGGTCAATCGCGAAGATGAAGGTTACAATCGCTAACAATACGATTTGCATAATTGATGAATTCTCTCCTTTTCCAATGATTTAAATGTGATGAATCTTTGCAAAACAATAATGAATGGCTTACTTGAAGAGCTTATTAATGTCTTCAGCAGGCTCCTGTGGTACTCTGCGAATCTCTAATTCAACCCCAAGATCACGCAGTTTCTTGAATGCGGCAACATCCTCATCGTTGACAGCAACACTGCCAGCCACCTGGCGCTTACCTTCCGCCATATGCATATTTCCGATGTTGACCTTTTTAATCGGAACGCCGCCTTCAACCAGCTTCAGTACATCCTCCGGCGTCTCACATATCAGGAAGATATGCTGCTTCGGAGATGCCTTATGAATCGTGGAAATTGTCTTATCCAATGTCCAGTATCTTGTCTGGGCATATGACGGAGCAGCCATATCCATCAACCCCTGACGGAGTTTGTTTCCAGCCACCTCATCATTTGCAACCAGCAGAAGATTAGCTCCAATAGATCCAGACCACTGCGTAGCTACCTGTCCATGAATCAGACGATTGTCAATTCTGCACAATACAATATCAGGCATGTGAATTCTCTCCTTTCTATCAAGCATTATTACTTTTTAGAACGAGTTTCCGGTCAACTGGTCGCTCTTTCTGGTTTCAAGATACATGAAAGCGTTTACTAAGTCTTTATAATTTTTATGACTTGATGTGTAAATTTCGGTAAATTGTCAAAAATTATTGCTGGAAATGAATACATTGTGGGATTCGTGTGTTATATTCATCACGAAAGTTGCACTTTTCGGTATTGGTTATGTTTAGCAAAACAACAAGTACAAGTTATCTGAAGTATGGTATCGTCACCAAGTCATATCTGTCTAAAACAGACATGATCAAAACCTCCCACGTCGAAAGAGACGGCACTGTGTATCAGATGATCGCCTATGACATGCCAGTGTACATCGAACCAGTTGATGGTATGGGCATGCTGCGGGTCGTCAATGATCCACGCATCGACAACATTGAAAGCTTCGCCCTGCACCGCTCCGTCAAGATCAACGCCCACGTCTACTTCGCTCTGGTCCCTATGTCCATGTACGGCAGTATCTCCTACAACCTGTACGTCCATGCCAGTTCCAAAAGCGATGCATTCACATTGCCCCAGCCCTACCGCTACAACTACATTTCACCCCATCTCAGCATCGATGAAATCGTTGCCGTCTACTACATGGTCAAGCGCCCGGGCTATGTCTTCGATGGCGAAGTACATTCCTACTATGAATTCACCTATGTCGACCAGGGCACCCTGGAAACAACCGTCGATACAAAGACCTATCAGATCGCAGCCAACCAGTGTATGCTCTATGGACCCGGACAGTACCATGACCAGCGCATCACATCCGAAGAATCATGTTCTTATCTTACAATCATCTTCCGTGCTTCCGGCATCCATGACGATCTGATGCTGAACAGAGTCATTCCACTGACACGAGCACTGCTTGTCGATGTCAACGACTTTGTCAAAGCAACAGATGACAAGAGTGAATTTCACAACGATGCCATGATTGCTTCCCTGCACTATCTGATCATTGCCATGCAGATGGACTCCAAAGAGACCAGCAAAGTCATGCCGACATCACCGATTGCCCAGCACCATGAAGAACGTCTCGTAGAAGAAATCGTGGATTATATCAACACCCACCTGAACGAACCACTGCCGATCGATCAGGTCTGTAGCCGCTTCTCCATCTCACGCAGCACCCTGCAGAACCTGTTCAAAAACAACCTGAAAGTATCTCCGAAGCAGTATATCAATGATGCCAAGCTTGCCCGCAGCCGCATCTTGATCCGCTCTGGCAAGCATACGATCTCAGGGATTGCCGCCATGGTCGGCTACAACAGCATCCACTACTTCTCCCGCAAATTCACAGCGCAGTTTGGTGTCACACCAAGTGAGTATGCACGCCGCATCTATGATGTCAAAGATGTCTGAGTGAGCAAAAAACAAAACACTGTATTCATTCTGCACATGCAATCGTGTGCTTAAGATGCGTACAGTGTTTTTTCAATGATGAAAACTCTATTGCCTTGTGCTGTTCCATCTGTCTGGTTACAAACACAGCGAAGGGAACAACGATGCCCCTTCCCAGAAGACGCTGCTTGCCATCATTCATTCTGTCGGCATCACTGATGCCTTATGATGAACTCATGATGGCTAATATATACCATGCTTTCTCCGTCGGCTTATCATCCGAAAATAGAAAAACCTGTATGATGTAAGGCATATCAATGCATGCATTTATTTTTTTGTTTACATAAAGGAAAAGTTCATCATATGGCATGAGTATGCATGAATGTTCATGCCTGAACGTTTACTGACATCGCTTGTCCATGCAGTCAGAAGATCCGTGAGAAACATAAAGATGCTGCAGAGCCAGGATGACAGCACCTTCATATGGCTCTTTTACAGGATCCTGATATGACATACCATGCTGCTGTAATGCCTGCACAAAAGAAGGCAGCACAAAATCCAAAGCATGGCGCAGCCCGCCTGTCAGCGATACCGGTATATTTCCTGTTTCAAAATGCAGTTGTCTTCTGACACTGTCTGCCATCAGAAACAATTCGTAAGCGGCCTGCTGATAGAGTTTGGCTGCTTCCGTGTCTCCCTGTTTTGCAGCAGATAATACAACCTGTTGAAATGCTGCTGTATTGGCACGGTTTGGAAAGATGTCTTTCTCTGCAATTGCAATAAAATCCGTATCCTCTTTCAATTGATATTTGTGACGCACAATGCGCAGAAGCGCTCCTGCTTTCATTCTGCCGTCTGCTTCCCTGAAAAACAGTTCCATGCCCTTTTTGCCAATCCAGGCACAGCTGCCTTCATCTCCAACCAGATCACTCCAGCCGCCGCTTCTGGCCTGATTTTCATTTTCATCCTGTCCATAGGAAATGGACCCTGTCCCTGCCACCACATTGATGCCTGCTTTGCCGCCAAGTGCCCCATAGAATCCAACAACGGCATCATTGACCAGAATCCATTGACACGGCAGATAACATTTCAGCTTTTCTTTGATCTGTTTGTCGGCAGCAGCATTTTCACCAAAGCACGGAATGCCTGCCGCAATGATGGCAATGTTTTTTGTCTGAACACCTGCTTTCCTGCACATGTTCCCGATGCCATCTTTGATTCTTGCAATGATGGCATCCATGCCATATTCATGATAGGAAATTGATGATGAAGACACTGTCTCAACAATTCTGCCTGTTTCATCTGCCAGGGCATAGATGGTCTTGGTACCGCCGCCATCGATGCCAATGATATATGTATGCATCACATTTCCTCCTTGATCAGCTGTATTTCAAGCATAACAAAAAGTCTGACTTTTCAGCCAGACTTCGTGGTTTCACTCAGATACCGTCTTCGTCATCTGCAGGCTCATCATTCTTTGATTCGCTGTAGACGTAGTGAATGACCTGATCTTTGCCTGTTTCCACAGTGCTGTCAGCGAGCTGATTCAGATCTGTGATGAACTGGCGGGACATATTGGCTTCAATGACCATGCCAAGGTTGCTGCCGGAAAGGATAGCCAGATGATATTTGTCTTTTTGTGTGACAGAAAGCTCGGCTGAAATCTTGAACGGAGATCCCCCAACCAGATCCGTGAAGACCAGAATGCCATCCTCGCAGTTGGAAAGAGAATCAAAGGCATTTGTCAGTTTCTTTGCAAGATCCTCAGAGCTGTCTCCTTCTTCAAAGTCAACTGGTACAAAATTTTCCGGTACACCGGCAATGAGTTTGACAGAACTTGCCAGACCAGTGGCAAAGTGTCCGTGTCCTGTTACTACAATTCCAATCATCGATGATTTCTCCCAATCTTATTTGTGGTACGGATACAGTGTAACACCCTTGACGACACGGTTTACCTCACCTGTCGGGCACGGATTATCCGGTGTGATCTTGTTCTGCAGAGAACGGAAGATGGCAATCAGCTGTGCCACAACAACATACTCCAGGCCCAGGAACACATTGTCCTTTGCGGATGTGTTAAAGCAATAGTAGTAGTCCGCAAGCTTTTCTGCTTCTTCACAAGGCGTGTTGCAGACAACCATAACCTTGTCGCCCTTGCGCTGGGAAGCCAGCTCTCTGACCAGATCCATCTCATACTGTCTCTGGTAAGCACCATCAGACAGATAGACAACATTCAGAGTTGTGTCATTCACAATGGACTTCGGACCATGTCTGAATCCCATCGGTGTATCATACATTGTTACGATTCTGCCGGCATTCAGCTCCAGCATCTTCAGCGCAGACTCCTGGGCAACACCCTTCAGGCAGTTGGTGCCAAGATATACAATTCTGTCATAGCCGTATGTTTCATCAACCTTCAGCATTTCCTTCCAGTCGGTATCAACCAGCTTTCTGGCTGCTTCGGTGACTTCCCTGACCTTGGCTGCTGTTTCATCCAGGTTGTCCAGGCTGAAGCACAGCAGGCAGGCAAGATACATATTGGAGAAAGAAGATGTCATTGCAAAACTCTTATCGAGTGTCTCCGGTGTCAGGTCAATCGCCAGGCATCTGTCACCTTCCTGGGCAGCTCTCTTGCTCAGAGCACCATCCTTGTTGCAGGTGATGAACAGATGGTAAACATTGTCATTAACAGCCTCAACAGACTGAATGGCGCCAATGGACTCCGGAGAATCACCGGATCTGCCGAAGCTGATCAGCAGGGTTGGCTTGTGGGCACTGACATAGTTCTCAGGTGTCGGTGTCAGGTCTGTGGAGCCAAAGCTCTTTGCCTTATAGTTTGTCAGTCTGTTCAGATAAGAGAACAGTGCATTGCCGACGAACTCAGATGTACCAGCACCAGTCATGATGATGTCATAGTCGGGCTGGCTTGTGACCTTGGAGATGAAAGCCTTGATCTCATCCTTCATGGACGCAATCTGCTTCACTGTCTTCTCCCAGGTATCCGGCTGCTGGTGAATCTCTGTGGCGGTAAAGATTGCATTCTTGTTCTGCAGATCTTCTTCTGTATAACCAAATATTGTCATAAGGTATTTTTTCCTCCTTGCCTTACTTCTTACAACCGGATGATATCATGTGCGATACCGGTATGGAACGTTTCGGTTGAAAACGATAAAAGGATAACCGAAAAGTGTAAGCATATCGATTTCAAGCGCTTACATCACGTGATATCTTATAAGTACAAACCAGAAAACAAGAAAGGAGATCAGATTATTTATGCTGATTCAGAGTACACATGTTTGGATCTGCGGTGATTTCATCCCTGCAGAAATTGAAATTAACGATGGAAAGATTACAGAAATCTATCCGATCAACACAAAACCGGCAGACAAGGATTATGGCGATCTGCGTATCGTACCGGGCTTCATTGACATTCACTGCCATGGTGCCTATGGATACGATACCAACTATGCAGAGCCGGAAGGATTGAAGAAGTGGGCCAAGGGCATTGTGCATGAAGGTGTTACAGGCTTCATGTCCACAACGATCACGGAGCTCAAGCCGGTACTGATGAAGGCCGTCAAGAATGTGGCTGCCGTCAAGAAAGACTTTGAGGCAGGCCGAGATGGTGCTGATATCCTCGGTATTCATTTCGAGGGTCCGTACCTGGATATGAAGTACAAGGGAGCCCAACCGCCGGAGGCAATCGTGCCGCCGTCTGTGGATGAGTTCAAGGAATATCAGGAAGCTGCCAACGGTCTGATCAAGATCATCACCCTGGCACCGGAACATGATCCGGATTATGCCTTGACAAGATACTGCAGTGAAAATGGTGTGGTTGTGTCCATCGGCCACAGCGGTGCTACCTTCCAGGAAGCAATTCTGGCTGTTGCTAATGGTGCCAAGTCCATTACCCATACATATAACGGACAGTCACCGTTCAACCACCGTGCCAATGGCGTGACCGGAGCCGCTCTTCGTCTGCATGATCTGTACAGTGAAGTCATCTGTGACTGCAACCATTCCACACCAGAAGCACTGAATATTTTCTTCACCAGCAAGGGAAAGGATCATGGTATCATGATTTCCGATGCCCTGATGGCAAAGGGATTCAAGCCGGGTGACAAGTTCATGTTCGGCGGCCACGAGATTGAAATCTATCCGGATGGCAGTGCCCATCTGACCGAGACAAAGGGTCTGGCTGGTTCCACGATGTGGATGTGCGATGGTCTTAAGAATCTGGTTACCAGGGCATTGGTGCCGTTTGATGCCGCATTGAACAGCTGCACCATCAACCCGGCAACCCTGCTTGGTCTCAATGACCACATCGGCAAGATTGCTGCAGCCTATGATGCAGACCTTGTTGTTCTCAACGATGATTACTCTGTTGAGGAAACATACTGCAAGGGCGTTCCGCAGTTCTGAATGTAAGATTAGAAGGAGAAGCTCATGTCAGATAAGAAAAAAACAGGAATGGGAAATAAAAGCAATTCCAATGATGAAATTGCCGGCCTGAACATTTATAAGAATGATAAGGGACAGACGGTTATGTATGTCAAACGTACCGGTACCGGCTATCTTCTCAAGCCGTCTGACAGGAGTGCCTACAGCCTGTATCATAACCGTATTGCCATTGCGATTGCTGTCTTCATGATTCTGGCTTCGTTTGTCAATTCATGGAAGATGCCGCTGATTGTCGGTGTCATCCTGTACATCCTGCTGGAATTCCGCTACCGCAAATGGCTGCAGAACCTGTCCCACATCGAAAACTTCAAGCCAGAAAGAAGACACACCCTGGCAGAAGCCGTTGCCCAGTCCTACACAAAGCCAAAAGCAATACTGCTGATGGTTCTGTACCTGGCATTTGGCATCCTGCTGGTTGTCTACATGTTCATGCAGAAGTCTTCCATTGTGATGATCATTGGTTCCTTCGTTGTCTTAGCAGGCTGCCTCTACATGGCATACAACTATATACATGCCATCATGCTTCAAAAGTAATCACAAGTAAAACATATCACCTTCCCCTTTCACCTCCTCAGGAAACTGAGGGGGCTTTTTATTATAAGAAAAAGCACCAGCCAATTCATATCAGCTGGTGTTCTTCATTCATTCTTTAATTCCTGCAGGGTTCCATTTCCCTTTGGTGCAATCCCATCAATGGTAATTTCTTTGTTTCTTTTCTTCAGGAAAGCTGCAAGCCTTTCCGCCTGCAGTTTATTATCGACAGTGAATGTGATGTTTTCACTGCCCTGCAGTGTTACCTGCATGGTTTCTTTTTTGCCCGGCTTGATCTGCACCTTTGTCCATCCGTTGGATGGATATTCTTTCACCTGGATCTTACCTGTGCAAAGAAGAATTCTGTCTTCCAGGAAGAATGATTTGCCAAGCATGGCACCTTCATCATAATACTGGTCCGCATGTTTCACCTGGTGCAGGCTTCTTGTTGTGGAAGCTTTTTTGATCTCAGTCAGAATGATCTGGATGATCAACGTGATGCCAGTGATCACGCCCAGATACCAGTATGTTTTAGTGCCGGTATGGAAGGTCAGATAGGCAAACAGGAAGACAAGCAGTGCATTGATGGTCTGTCTGAGTGCTGCTTTCAGGGAAATGACAGATTTATAGTAGCGTCTGATCATTTCGTGTGTGTCAGCTCCAGACGGTTGAGCGCCTTGGCGAGTGCTGCCTGGGCCCGCTTCATGTCGATGTTAGGATCCTTGGAGGCAAGCCGTTCTTCTGCTCTTTTCTTAGCAGCTTCGGCTCTGTCAACATTGATCTCGTCCTTGCTTTCGATTGCATCGGTCAGAATCTCAGCCGTGTTGTCACGGAAATACAGAAGCCCTCCGGCCACGGCATATTCTTCACGCTTGCCATTTTCCACCGTCGACATCTTACCAATCTTCAGCATTGTCACCAGCGGCATATGATGGGCAAGGATGCCCTGATCACCATCATTTGTCTGCACATTGAGAATCTCTGTATCAAATTCCTTGTACAGACCATGCGGGGTGACAATCCTCACGTGCAGCGTACTCATTTCAGACTCTCTGCCTTCCTGACGACATCTTCAATGGTGCCAACAGACAGGAAAGCCTGTTCCGGCAGATCATCGTACTTGCCATCAAGAATTGCTCTGACGGAACGAATCGTATCTTCAACCTTGACATAGACACCCGGCAGGCCGGAGAACTGTTCAGCAACATAGAACGGCTGAGACAGGAAGTTACGGATTCTTCTTGCCCGGTTGACGGTACGCTTGTCTTCTTCACCAAGTTCTTCCATGCCAAGGATGGCAATGATATCCTGCAGCTCCTTGTATCTCTGCAGAATCTCAACAACCTTTCTGGCTGTTTCGTAATGCTCTTCACCAACTACCAGCGGATCCAGCATTCTGGAACTGGACTGCAGCGGATCTACGGCCGGGTAAATACCCAGTGCAGCAATGGAACGATCCAGAACGAGTCTGGCATCCAGATGGGTGAAAGTAGCAGCCGGCGCAGGGTCGGTCAGGTCATCGGCAGGCACATAGACACACTGCACGGATGTAATGGATCCTTTGTCGGTCGATGTGATACGTTCCTGCAGCTGGCCCATTTCGGTTGCCAGGGTTGGCTGATAGCCAACGGCTGAAGGCATTCTGCCAAGCAGAGCAGATACTTCCGAGCCAGCCTGGGTGAAACGGAAGATGTTATCGATGAACAGAAGCACATCCTGATGTTCTTCATCACGGAAGTACTCTGCCATGGTCAGTGCACTCAGAGCAACACGCATACGGGCACCCGGAGATTCATTCATCTGGCCATAGACAAGCACGGTGTTCTTCAAGACGCCGGACTGCTTCATCTCATAGTACATGTCATTGCCTTCACGGGTTCTTTCACCAACACCGGCAACGACGGAACGGCCGCCGTGCTCGATCGCAATGTTATGAATCAGCTCCTGTTCCAATACGGTCTTGCCGACACCGGCACCGCCGAACAGACCGATCTTACCGCCTTTGGCATACGGGCACAGCAGGTCAATGACCTTGATGCCGGTTTCCAGAATTTCACTGGATGTCTGCTGCTGGGCAAAGGTCGGGGCAGGACGGTGGATCGGCAGATGCTCTTTGGCATTGACCGGTCCCAGACCATCAATCGGTTCACCAAGGACGTTGAACATTCTGCCCAGTACTTCATCACCTACCGGCACTTCGATTGGATTGCCGGTATCAATGCATTCCATGCCGCGGACAAGGCCGTCGGTGGAAGACATGGCAATACAGCGGACGATATCATCGCCGATATGCTGGGCTGCTTCACAGGTCATTTCCTTGTCACCCATCTTGATATGAATTGCATTGCGGATGGAAGGCAAATGATCCGGATGAAAGCGAATATCTACGACAGGTCCGATGACCTGTACGATTTTTCCAGTATTTTCCATCTTTTCCTTCTTTCTTGTCAGACGGCCTGTGATCCGCTGACGATTTCAGTAATCTCCTGCGTGATCGCCGCCTGTCTTGCCTTGTTGTAAGCCAGCAGCAGCTTGTCAGAAAGATCATTCGCATTGTCTGTTGCCGTCTTCATGGCAACCCTGCGGCTGCCCTGCTCACTGGTTGTACTCTCCATCCAGTCAGAATAGGCAACATCGGCGATCATCATCGGAATCAGTGCATCCAGAATCGTATCCGGATCCGGCTCAAACAATGTTTCGACGTGGTTCTTGTTTTCTTTGACCTGCTGGTCTTCCTTGACTTCACATGGCAGCAGGACATCTTCAGCAGGCACAAAAGTCATCGTATTGATGAACTTTGTATAGACAAGCTGAACTTTGCCAACCTTGTTTGCCTGATACTGCTTCACGCCATCTTCGACATAGCCCTTGAGAGTCATGAAATCCATGTGATCACTGGAAATCGGCTTGTCATTGAGCAGATGGAAGCCTTTCTCCTGCAGAATATGGAACAATGAGGTGCCGATCAGGATCAGCGGATCTTCTTTGTTCAGATAGGTCTCAACATAGCGGGTAATGTTGCCATTGTAGCCGCCGCAAAGACCAAGGTCAGAGCAGAATACGATGGAGTAGACTGCTTTGGCAGTTCTGGGCTTCATGAACTGATTGTCGATTCCTTTGTTCTTGGTGACAATCTCATTGACGGTGTCCTGCAGGCGCTGGGCATATTCACGATTGCTTTCCATCTTGTTTCTCTGCTTGAAAAGCTTGGCGTTGGCAATCATTTCCATGGCCCGGGTAATCTTCTTGGTCGAATTGACCGATTTGATCCGGGACCGCAGGGCCTGTTTGGACTGACTCATGCAGCGACTCCCTTAAGCAGCTGGAAATGCTGCAGGGCTTCATCCATAGCAGCACTCAGCTTTGCATCAAGTTCCTTGCTGATGTCTTCCGTATCCTCGATCTCTTTGACAAGATCGGCATGCTTGTCATGGAAGAATCTGAGCATGGCTTTTTCAAATGCGGCAACCTGATCGGTTGGCACCTGATCCAGCTGACCTTTCCTGGCAGAGTACAGGGACAATACCTGATCTGCCATGGACATCGGCTGATACTGCGGCTGTTTGAGCAGTTCTGTCACTCTGGCACCATGTTCAATGATCTTCTTGGTATTGGCATCCAGATCAGATCCAAACTGGGCAAAGCTCAGCATTTCATGGTACTGGGCCAGATCCAGCTTGAGGGATGAGGATACTTTCTTCATTGCCTTGGTCTGGGCACTGGAACCGACACGGGATACGGACAGGCCGGAATCAACGGCCGGTCTGACACCGGAAGCGAACAAATCTGTCTGCAGGAAGATCTGACCATCGGTGATGGAAATCACATTGGTCGGAATGTAGGCAGAGATATCACCTGCCTGGGTTTCGATGATCGGCAGTGCCGTCAAAGAACCGCCGCCCAGGGCATCCGAGAGCTTGGCAGCTCTTTCCAGCAGTCTGCTGTGCAGGTAGAAGACATCACCAGGATAGGCTTCTCTTCCCGGAGGACGTCTGAGCAGTAAGGACATCGTACGGTAGGCAACTGCATGCTTGGAGAGGTCATCATAGACGATCAGGACATCCTTGCCCTGTTCCATCCATTCCTCACCAATGGCACAGCCTGCATATGGTGCAATGTACTGCAGCGGTGCACTTTCAGCAGCGCCTGCGTTAACGACAACTGTGTAGTCCATGGCACCGGTCTCACGCAGTTTCTGTACCATACGGGCTACGGTGCTTTCCTTCTGGCCGATCGCGACATAGATACAGTAAACGTTCTTGCCCTTCTGGTTGATGATGGTATCAACTGCAATGGCAGTCTTACCGGTTTCACGATCACCAATGATCAATTCACGCTGGCCTTTGCCAATCGGAATCATGGAATCAATAATCTTAAGACCTGTCATCAGCGGCTGGCATACAGATTTTCTGGTCATGACGCCAGGCGCGACTCTTTCTACCGGACGGGTCTTGGTTGTGTTGATGGGACCTTTGTTATCAATAGGCATGCCAAGGGCATTGACGACTCTGCCCAGCATGGAATCACCGACCGGTACTTCTGTAATTCTGCCGGTGCGGTGTACTTCATCACCTTCATGAATCAGGGAATCATCGCCAAACAAGACGACACCGATATGGTCTTCTTCGAGGTTCTGTACCATACCCATGACGCCATGCGGGAATTCCAGCAGTTCGGATGACATAGCTTTATCGATACCCTGGACCATGGCAATGCCATCACCGACACTGATGACATAGCCAACATCATCGGAATGAATGCGGCTGTCATAGTTCTTGATGGAATCCTTGATCAGGGAACTGATCTCTTCCGGACGCAGCTGTTTCATGCGTTGCCTCCTTTCAGTAATGCTTGTCTGAGATTTTCAATCTGGCTCTTCATGGTGATATCCGTCACGGTATTGCCAACTTTGACTTTGATGCCGGCAATCAGGGATGGATCCACAATGTTGCGCAGAATAATCTTCTTGTTTTGTTTTTTACCAATGGCATCTGCGATGCGCTGCAGGTCTTCTTTGCTCAGTTTGCGGGCCGAGTAAACTTCTGCTTTCTGGATGCCGAGTTTCTCATCGGCAAGACCGATATACACACGCAGAATATCCTTGAGATACCAGGTACGGTCGCGGTCGACAAGCAGCCTGATCAGGTTGATCATGTCCTTGTCCAGTGTATCTTTGAAGATTTCCACAACCGTATCTTTCTTTTCTTCGTTCGTAACTTTGACAGCCTGCAGGAATAAAAGCAGTTCATCACTCTGTTCTAATGTATCAAGAAGTGTTTCTGCCTGTTCCTTCTTGCTTTCAACGGTATTGTCTTCACATGCCAGCTCGAACAGACCTGTGCCGTATCTTTCAGCGACTTCACTGCTCATTGCCGGCTGCTTCCTTTACAAAAGCGTCAACGGCTTTGCGGTCCATTTCCTCATTGCTCTTTTCACCAATGAGCTTGCCGGCTGCGGCCATCGCCACATCGACCATTTCTTTCTGCATGGACCTGTACATATCCTGACGCTCGGATTCAATCTGTTCCTGGGCCTTCTTTCTGACCGCATCAGCTTCCTGATTTGCCTGTGCAAGGATGTTTGTCTTTTCATCCTTGGCCTGCTGTACGGCAGCGTCCACAATCTGCTTGCTGCGGGAAGAAGCTTCCTGGAGTTCGCTCAATGCCTTCTGGCGATCGCCAAGGGCATCCTGCTTTGCCTGAGCAGAGGCAGCCAGATCTGACTGCATCTTCTCTTCCCGGGCATTCATGAACTTCTTGACGGACTTCCACAGGAATTTCTTCATGAGTAAAAACAGAACGAGTGTGGAGCAGAGCTGAACGATCATCGTGTAAACGTTTGGAACAAGCTGTTCAACGATGTCGATATTAATCATTGATCAGCCTCTTATTAAAGATTCGGATAGACAAACATCAGCAGGATGGCAACCAGAAGACCATAGATGGCACATGTCTCAGAAAGAGCAATACCAAGGATCATCGTGGAACGGATCTTGCTTTCGACTTCCGGATTCTTGCCGATGGCGTCACAGGCATGAGCTGCGCAGGTACCTTCACCAAGACCAGTCATCATACCTGTCATAACTGCCAGGCCGGCGCCGATTGCGATTAAACCTTTGTTGATATCCATAATTTTTTCTCCTTTTTATTTCTTGATATCTTCAGGAATATCATTCCCGATCAGAACTACTGTTAATGTGACGAAGACGAGTGTCTGGATGAATCCAGAGAACAAATCGAAGTATGCATGCAGCAATGGAGCCAGAATCGGCGCCATGAAATTGAATACGGTTCCTGACTTGGTGATCCAGCCCAGCAACAGGTTGGACAGTGACTGGCAGGCGTTGTATACCAGCTGCATCATAATGCCGCCGCACAGAATGTTTCCAAACAGACGCAGCGACATGGAGATCATGGTAGAGAATTTGCCGAAGATGTTCATTGGCAGCATGACGGCAATCGGTTCAATGAAGCTGTGCATGTAGCCTTTGAAGCCGCCGTATTTGAGCTCCACATACTGGATCATAACCCAGGTAATGATGGCCAGCAGCAGGGTCACGGACAGATTTGCAGTTGGTGATGAAATACCGAACAGCGAGATGATGTTGGCAAGGAAGATATATGTCCACAGGACAAGAATATACGGGACATAGTGGTCTGCCAGCTTTCTGCCGGTATTGTCACTGACCGTGTTGTAAACTGCCTGGACGCCAAGGATCACCGCGCCGGTAAAGCCTTTGGGCTTTGCATAGGGATCAAGCTTGTCAATCTTCTTTGAAATCAGGACAATACTGATGCCAATGATCAGGGTAATGAGGATGATCGTATAGACATCCGATTGAATTTTCATTCTAAGATCGTGCTTCCTCCTTTCCTTTTGGCAGCAGTACTTCCACGGTGACCGTGATCTTGATCATCAGTAAGCCAAGTGCCGCTGCGAAGATATTCATGATCTGCGGGAACAGTGCTGCCAGCACCATCGGCAGTGCCATCAGAAGAAAATTGATGGCGAAATGAAACATGTAGCGGCTGCCTTTGGTCGTACCACTGTCAAGGATATCGCTCCAGTAGGTATCTGTGCGGTAATACAGCAGAATGCACATTGCCGTTCCCGCAAGAAAACCTGTTGTCCACCGCCAGTTAAATACTGCGGTGACCAGCGATATCAGAATCGTCAAAATCCTGAAAAGCTTCCACGAATTCGTACGCATCGTATCACTCCTTCCGGATATGAACCATACTTATCATTTTAGAGGAATTCAGCTGTAAAAAAAACACATTTCCTGTATATCATAGACAGAAAATGTGCTTTGTTTGTTAATCCTGCTCTGATTCATCCAGACAGCCAAGCATTTCCAGCAGACGATTGAGATCATCAGTATCGCTGAAACTGATCTTGATATCGTGTCTGCCGATTTCTACCCGGGTGCCGTACTTATCACTCATGCGGGTTTCCAGATCCCTCGTATACGGATCTTTTTCCTTCTCTTTCTTCAAAACCGGCTGATCCTGGACATTGAGCTGCTTGACATACTTTTCAACTTCACGCACCGACATCTTCTTTTTCAAAATTTCATCGGCCGCATCTTCCATCGCATCTTCATCCTTTAAGCTGAGCAATGGGCGGACATGGCCCATCGTCAGTTTCTTTGCGACGACCAGATCCTTGATGGAATCAGGAAGTTTCAGCAGACGCATCATATTGGCGCAGTACTCACGGCTCTTACCGACCCGCTCGGCAAGCTTTTCCTGCGTATAGCCAAGCTTTTTGACCAGGGCTTCATAGCCAAGGGCTTCTTCGATCGGATTGAGATTTTCACGCTGCACGTTTTCCAGCAGCGCGATTTCCATCATCTCTGAATCATCGAAATCTACCTGAATGGCTGGCACTTTATCCAGGCCTGCCATCTTGGCTGCACGCAGTCTTCTTTCACCGGTGATCAGGTCATAGCCCATGACGGACTTTCTGACTAACAGCGGTGTAAAGATGCCATGTTCCTTGATGGAGTCAGCCAGTTCCTGCAGTCCTTTTTCATCAAACTCTTTACGAGGCTGATATGGGTTCGGCCTGATTTCATTGATATTGATCTGTACTTCCCGGCGGCCTGGTTCATCATTGGCATTTTCCTGGATCTCGTCCAGGAATTGTTCCACATTGCCGCCAAAGATGGAATCAAGTCCTCTGCCGAGTTTCTTTTTCTTCTCTGCCATTATTTTCTGCCGTCCTTTGCATTCTGTGTAATGACTTCCTTGACAAGCTGTGCATAAGACTTGGCGCCATCACATCTGGTGTCATATTCAAAGATCGACTTTTCCATGGATGGTGCTTCAGACAGCCTGACATTGCGTGGAATCACGATATGGTACACCTTTTCTTTAAAATATTTGCGCACTTCCTGCTGGATTTCGACTGACAGCCTGGTACGCACATCAAACATCGTCAGTAATACGCCCTCGATCGACAGATGCGGGTTCCAGAGCTTCTGGACAAGGCGGATCGTGCTTAACAGCTGGGTCAGTCCTTCCAGGGCAAAGTATTCACACTGTACCGGGATCATGACAGAATCAGCAGCAGTCAGTGCGTTTGTATTCAAAAGGCCCAGTGCCGGCGGGCAGTCGATGATGATGAAATCATACTTATCGCGGGCTGGTTCCAGGCGCTTCTTGAGAAGCTGTTCCTTGCCGACTTCATAGGAGCTCATCTCTACATCGGCACCGGCCAGATCGATCGTGCTGGGCAGAACATCCAGCGGCGGCATGGTCAGATGCACAGTGGCTTCTTCCAGGGTATTGTCGCCGGTTAATACATCATAGACGCTTGCATCAAAACCGACTTTGTTGGCACCGATGCCATGGGTGGCATTGCCCTGGGGGTCAAAGTCGACCAACAGTACTTTCTTGTCAAAATATGCCAGACCAGCTGCCAGGTTAATGCTGGTGGTTGTTTTTCCTACGCCGCCCTTCTGGTTGGCAATTGCAATAATTTTTCCCATAACGTTTTCCCCTTAATTTTTAGGGAAACGGACGACCATTCGGATGTCATTGTCTGTTTCCATCTGCTGCACTTCTGCGTCAATGCCCATCTTACGGATCATCTGTACGCACTGATTCACCGAATTGATGGCAAGCTGTGTCTGCCTGGTGAATCCCTTTGTCTTCTGTCTTTTATGTACCTTTTCAGGCTGTGATGCTTTCCTGATGTAGTCTTCGGTTTCCCGCACAGTCAGGCCATGCTTGAGAATCTCGTGGTAAATCTGTTTCTGCTTTTCAGCCGGCGCACTCAGCAGTGCACGGGCATGCCGCTCCGAAATTTTCTGGTCCAGCACGCCTTCCTGAATTTCCTGAGGAAGATTCAGCAGGCGGATCTTGTTGGCAATGGCCGACTGCGATTTGCCGACCCGTTCTGCCATCTGTTCCTGGGTCAGACTGGCCTGCCGCATGATCTGTACATAACTCTTGGCTTCCTCAATCGCACTGAGGTCACGTCTTTGAATGTTCTCTACCAGTGCCATCTGGGCAGCCTGATCTTCACTTGGTGTCAGCAGATAACATGGCACCGTGTCATAGCCGGCCATCTGGCAGGCACGGAATCTTCTCTCACCGGCAATGATCTCATAATGATCTTCTACCTGTCTGACCGTGATCGGCTGAATCAGTCCCTGCTCCTTGATCGACTGTGCAAGTTCCTGCAATGCTTCCTCATCAAACTTCAGTCTTGGCTGATAGCGGGATGCTGCAATCTGCTCTACCGGAATCTGTTTGATTGTCTGCTCACTTTGACGGTCAAAGATATCAAGGATTCCTTTTCTTCCCTTTGTTCGCATACAATCTCCTTACAGCGGTTTCTTCTTCATCTGGCCATAATTGCGTGGATACATCACTGGTGTCTTTTTGACCTTGCGGTAAACCAGGTTGATGCGTTCACCCGATGGCAGTTCATGTTTGTATTCGGCTTCTTTTCTGCCGCCAAGAATGGTGATGGCATGTTCTGCCGCAATGGCTTCTTCATCTCCATGAAGGCCTTTCATGGCAATGAAGAGGCCATCTGGCCTGACAAGAGGCAGGCAGAGTTCTGAAAGCAGTGACAGATTGGCAACGGCTCTGGCTGTTACCACATCAAAGCTTTCCCTTTTTTCCTTGGCAAAATCTTCAGCTCTTTTATTGATGACCTTGATTTCATTGAGATGCAGCTCATCAATCACTGCCTGCAGAAAGGTGCAGCGTTTGCCTGTTGGCTCCAGCAGGGTGACAGTGAGGTCTGGTCTGACGATCTTCCAGACAAGGCCGGGAAAGCCGGCACCGGAGCCGACATCACAAATATTTCCCAGGACATGAACATCGCCAAGAGGCAGAATGCTGTCGAGAAAGTGCTTTTCATTGACTTCCTCTTCCTCGGTAATAGCAGTCAGATTCATCTTTTCATTCCAGCTGGCAAGCATCTGAGCATATGTATGGAGCTTTGCCATCTGTTCATTGTCTAAAGGCATGTGCATGGCCGTGCAGGCATCCTTCAGTTGTTCATTGGTCATGTCTTTTCCTCTCTGCGCTAACCCATTCTACCATCAAGATTCAGATGCGGATACATTGGATTGTTGAAAAACAATTTATCCACATTTTCATGAAAAGAAAACGTACAGGGCAAAATAAATGTGGAAAAGTTTATTCTCCACATCTGATTACATACATGTACCCTGCTGTTTTACTGTGCTTTTATAATAAATTCGGCATATGGCAGTGTTTCAATCCACTTGCAGAAAGCACGCCATTCCGGCAGTCTGTGATCTCTTCTCTGAAAATAGATCGTTTTGAGCTGACGATAGTTGGTAGTCATGCGGGCGGTCAGACGGAAGCCGGCCGGGTTGGAATACAGGATTTCCAGATACTTACTGCGGGCAAGATCATCCAGGGTTGAGGTGTCTTTGCCTTCTGCCTTGAGACGCTTGATATCGGCCTGCAGGTCATTGTAATCCTTGACCTTTTCCTTCATGATCGTGATGATGCGGGGATCGACATAGGAAATATAGGCCTGATCCAGATCAAACTTGGTGATCCGGTGCATGGTGGACTGTGAAGAGACAAAGTCCAGGAAGTGATAGCGCTCGGCTTCGACCCATGCCTTGTTGGTGAAGGTCAGATCAAACTGGACAACGATGCCGTTCATGAAGTTATCATGGCCGGATCCTGTTTTAGCGTTCGCAAGTTTCTGGGTGGTTGGGGTTACTTCCGAGGTAACTTTGGCAAGATCGGTTGCCATGGGATATTTGGATCCCTTGACGGATTCTTCCAGACCATAGACCTGGACATTGGAAACAACTTCTTCATAATTCATATGACTTCACTTCTTTCTGACTTTTGAGATATATAGCAAGTACGGCAAGATCAGCCGGATTGACACCCGAGATGCGGGATGCCTGGCCCATGGTGGCAGGACGGAACTTTGACAGTTTCTGTCTGCCTTCAATAGACAGATTGTCAACCTTCTGATAATCCAGATCATCGGGAAGAATGACATGGTCCATGGCTGCTAATTTTGCGGCTTCACGCTTTGCCTTATTGATATAGCCTTCATAGCGGACTTCAATACCAACCTGTTCGGCAATCCTTTCATCCACATCTTCCCCTGCTTTGCAAAGCAGCGTATACAGGTCGACTTTCGGACGTCTGGCCAGTTCATCTTCTGACACGTGTCCTTCCAGCGGACTATAGCCAAGTGAGACAAGATAATCGCTGGCATCCTTATTTTCATGGTTCAGACCTGTATTTTTCAGATGTTCTTTGAGATCTTTGATTTTCTCCATCTTTTTAAGATACGCATCATGTCTCTCTTCAGAGATCAGACCAATCTGATAGCCTTTTTCCAGCAGTCTTTGATCGGCATTGTCATGGCGTAATAACAGACGGAATTCAGCACGGCTTGTTAACAGCCTGTATGGTTCTGCCGTGCCCTTGGTTGTCAGATCATCAATCATGACACCGATATAGGCTTCATCTCTGGAAAGGATGAGTGGCTGCTTTCCTTCCAGTTTCAGGCTGGCGTTGATGCCTGCCATGATACCCTGTCCGGCTGCTTCCTCATAGCCGGAGGTGCCATTTACCTGACCGGCAGTGAAAAGATTCTGAATGATCTTGGATTCCAGAGATGGCCGCATCTGGATTGGATCGATGGCATCATATTCGATGGCATATGCATACTTCTTGATCACGGCATTGGCAAAGCCCGGCAGAGAGTGAACCATCTTTTCCTGGATGTCTCTTGGCAGAGATGTGGAGAATCCCTGGACATAGGTTGTATCCAGAGACAGTGATTCCGGTTCCAGGAATAAAAGATGTCTTGGCTTGTCCTTGAAGCGGACAAGCTTGTCTTCGATGGATGGGCAGTAGCGCGGTCCAACACCTTTGACAACACCGGAATACATAGATGACTTGTGCAGATTGCTGAGAATCAGCTCATGTGTTTCCGGGGTTGTATAGGTCAGATAGCAAGGTACCTGCTGGTCAAACGGGCGAATATGCGTTGTCGTGTCAGAGAAGCAGATGAACTTGTTGGTACCTGGTTCGATCTCTGTTTTAGAGAAATCGATGGATTTTGTCAGCACTCTTGGCGGTGTGCCGGTCTTTAAGCGGAATGTGCGCAGACCGGCTTCCCGCAGTGATGCGGACAGATCGTTTGTTGTGGTTTCACGGTCTGGTCCTCCTGGTGTGACTTCACTGCTGATCATGTTGAGACCGGCCATGTATGTTCCGGTTGTCAGGATGACAATCTGGCTGTTGATGACAGAGCCATCCTTTAATGTGACGCCGGTAGCCTTTCCATCTTCCACGTTCAGGCGCACAGCCATGTCTGCCTTGACTGTCAGGTTTTCCTGATGCAGACAGACATCCTGCATCATGGCTTTGTAAGCCAGTTTATCAGACTGTACGCGCAGTGCTCTGACACCAGGTCCTTTGGCACTGTTGAGCATCTTGAACTGCAGTGCTGTTTTGTCTGCGGTGATTGGCATCTGACCGCCAAGGGCATCAATTTCTCTGACAACGATGCCTTTGGCTGGTCCTCCGACAGAAGGATTGCATGGCATCTTGCCGATGTTTTCAATACTGAGTGATAACAGCAGCGTCTTGTGATGCATGCGGGCACAGGCAAGTGCTGCCTCAATGCCGGCATGACCGCCGCCGATTACAATGACTTCATAGTTGTCCATTCAACTGTTTCACGAGCCTTTCCATTTCCGCATCCTCTGTCTCACATAGTACGGACACAGAAAGTGCATCATTGATTTTATTCTGTTTCAGATACAATGCATAGAGCATTGCACGGCCAATCCACATCTGCATACGGTGCGGACGGTCAATACTGCTGCATACAAAGGGAATGGCTAGATGAATGCCATGGCTGTCCATGGATCCGCAGTCACTCAGTGATCCCCTGATCAATTCCCAGCCATCTTCTTTTGTTTTTTCTCTGGCCAGACGATGGCTGATGGTCTTCTCGTTTTCCGATCCTGTTTCTTTGCCCATCTGATAGCAGGCCATAGCAAGGATGTGGCGGACTTCATCTGCCTTGAAAACAGTCTCAGGAGACTGCCTGTTGTCATAGCTCCAGAGATCAATACCAAATTTATCCGCTTGTTTCAGAATACGTACTGTCACAGAAGGATCATCCTTATCAATGTAGCAGTAGGATTCCAGGTTAGCAGGAATATCCAGGCCGACCTCTTTTGGAAAGACAGGTGCTGTAAAGAAGACGATGTTGCTGAGGATGAGACATTGCATGGATTCCGGAATGTGGTTTCGGGATGCTTTGGCAATGGCTTCTTCCAGCTGTGCTTTGGTATCATAGCCTGTCATTCTGCCAAACTGTTTCCACATCTGGTTCAGTGACAGTTTTCTTGTGCCTTCGTAATGCCCGTAGCCAATAAATCCCTTCTTCCGGGAGCGGGGGCCGCGGGCATAGAAAAACAGCAGATCACCATGATGGAAATCTGAGAATCTGTTTTTCACGGTCAGCCGCCAGAACAGGATCGTCTGGCTGCGGCACAGACGATGATATTCCAGCATGGCTGGATCACTTACGTAGGCAATGGAACTCATGCATATCCTTTCTAATCAGAACAGACCATAGGTATTGCCGTTTTCGTCAACACCCATATGAACCGCTGCCGGTACCTTTGGCAGACCTGGCATCGTCAGGATTGTGCCGGTATAGGCAACCACAAAGCCAGCTCCTGCCGAGATGCTGAGATCTCTGACATGAACCGTGAAATCACGCGGTCTGCCTTTGAGCTTGGCATCGTCGGACAAAGAGTTCTGTGTCTTGGCAACACACACAGGCAGCTTGTCCCAGCCATACTTTGCAAACTGAACAATCTTCGCCTTTGCTTCATCAGAGAATTCGACGTCCTTTGCACCATAGACAGTCGTGGCAATCTTAGTCAGCTTATCTTCGATCGAATCATTGACATCATAAATCGGTGCATAGTGATTTTCCTTCTCACAAAGTTCGCTCACACAACTGGCAAGTTCCGTCATGCCTGCACCGCCCTTTGCCCAGCCGTCGGCCAGGCATACCGGGTGATTGTGGTCTTTGCACCAGGAAAGCAGGGCATCGACTTCTGCCGGTGTATCCTTTACAAACTTATTGATGGCAACCACATACGGCAGACCGAATGCCTGAATGGAATCGATATGTTTCTGCAGGTTTTCTGCACCTGCAAGCATGGCTTCAACATTCTCTGTCTGCAGGTTTTCCTGTTCAACACCGCCATGCATCTTGAGTGCTCTGACAGTAGCGACAATGACAACTGCAGAAGGATGGAGATTGCCGATGCGGCACTTGATATCCAGGAACTTCTCAGCGCCAAGATCTGCACCGAAGCCTGCCTCTGTGACAACATAATCGCTGAGTTTTAATGCAAGCTTTGTGGCGATCAGGGAGTTGCAGCCATGGGCGATATTGGCAAATGGTCCGCCATGGATGAGAACCGGATTGTGTTCCAGTGTCTGTACAAGATTCGGCTTGAGAGCTTCCTTCATGACAACTGTAGCAGCACCGTCTGCCTGGATGTCTTTGACGGTGACTGGTTTGTCATCATAGGTGTATGCGACAACGCATCTGGCAATGCGCTGCTGGAAGTCGTGGAGGTCTTTGGAAAGACACAGGATGGCCATGACTTCACATGCCACAGTGATGACAAAGCCGTCTTTGCGTTCCACACCGTTTGTCTTCTTATCCTGGGCAATCGTAATGGAACGCAGCGTGCGGTCGTTCATATCCATGCATCGTTTCCAGACAACCTTAGTTGGATCAATATTTAATGGATTGCCCTGATAGATCGAATTGTCGAGCATCGCAGCAATCAGATTGTTTGCAGTGGTGATGGCATGCATATCACCGGTAAAGTGAAGGTTGATCGCTTCCATCGGGATGACCTGAGCATGACCGCCCCCGGTGGCACCGCCCTTTAAGCCAAAGACAGGTCCCAGGGATGGTTCACGCAGGGCACCCATGGCTTTCTTGCCAATCTTGTTCAGTCCATCGACAAGACCAATTGTTGTTGTACTCTTGCCTTCACCTGCTTTTGTCGGGGTAATGGCTGTCACCAGAATCAGTTTGCCATCTGGTCTATCCTTGAGACTGGCAAATATTTTGGTATCGACCTTGGCTTTGTCTCTGCCATAAGGTTCCAGATATTCTTTGGCAATACCTGCCTTTGCAGCAATGGTTTCAATGTCTTCCAGGGTCGCAGCCTGGGCAATTTTCAAATCTTCATTCATGTATTCCACCTTCTTTCTGATTACATCTTTCTGCGGTCACTCATCGCATGGGCGAGGGTCATTTCATCCGCATAATCCAGTAAACCGCCGCTTGGCAGGCCATGGGCAATGCGGGTAACCAATAGATCCGGATACTGGCTGGCAAGCAGCTTGTTCAGATACATTGCCGTCGTTTCTCCTTCGAGTGTTGTATTTGTTGCCAGGATGATCTCCCTTGCATGTTCTGCCCTTTCCAGCAGTGTCTGCAGGTTCAGATCTTCCGGCATGATGCCTTTTGTTGTTGAGATCAGTCCGTTCAGGACATGATAAACTCCTTTGTATTCACCTGTTTTTTCCATGGCGATGACATCCTTGGGTGATGCCACGACACAGATCAGGGCATGATCACGTTCTGTATCTGTACAGATTTCGCATTCATCCCCTTCACAGAGGTTGCCGCATGTTTTGCAGTGGTGAAGATTGTTGCGTACTTCGACAAGTGCATCCGCAAAGTTCTGCACCTTCTCAGGATTCATATCAGTCACAAGCAGTGCATAGCGTTCTGCGGTCTTTTCACCGACACTCGGCAGCATCTTAAAGCAGTCAATCAGTTTTCTCAGACTCTGCGGGTACATGCTCACATCCCCGGAATATTCAGGCCGCCGGTTGCCTCATCCAGTGACTTTTCACGATCTTCACGCGCTTTATCACTTGCCTGATTGAAGGCCAGCAGGATCATGTCCTGCAGCATCTCACGGTTATCCTTGTCACACAGATCTTCACCAATGGTGACACTCTGTACTTCATAGCGGCCATTGATCACAACGGTTACACCATCTTTGCCGCCGTTATTGCCGGTATAGGTTCTTTCATCAAGTTCTTCACTCAGCTTGCCAAGATTATCCTTCATCATCTGGGCCTGCTGCAATATGCTGTTAAAATCCATGTTTCTCTCCTCTATATGATCTGTACATTTTCTTTGCCAAACAGATTGATTACTTTTTCTTCTGATGTTTCCTGATGCGGAATATCTTCGTTATCTTTGTATGGTTCACATTTCCAGGGATCTGGCAGTGTATTGTTTTTTCTGCGGATCATAAACTGCCTTGCCGCATCCTGAAACTGTCTTGATGTGATCGCATACGGCCTTTTTTCAATATGCAGATCATCCCGCAGAAAGCCATATAGTCCGCGGTTTTCTTTGTCACTGTTGATGCGGGAAGCACTTGCGGCATTGTCACATGCAAACAGGATCAGATCTTTTCCGCTTGCTGCAATCACAACGCCATTAAGCATCAGTTTCCATTTTGCCTTTTCCAAACCCATGATTTCATTCAGATGACTGTATTTTTGCTGATCAACACTCTTATCGTCCTTATTGCAGACCTGCAGGATGGCAAGAATATCATCCATGCTGAGATCAGATGATGTTTCTGTTTTTGTTTCTATTGGTGCTGAAGATAATACTTCTTCTTCGTTTGCACTGACAGGGTGCTCCTCATTCTGCTCCAGTGCATACGACTGCTGCATCATGGATACTGCAGGTTTCGGCTTATTTTCGGCTTTCTGCTCAGCCTTTATCTTATCAGCAGCAGGTTTTCTGACCGTCTGCACCTGTTCTGTCTCTGCTGGTGCATCCATAGCCGCAATGGTTTCCAGGCATACCACTTCAAAGGCAGAAGAAGCACTCTGGGCAAGCTTGAATTTATTTTTGCCATCCATCAGTACATCAATCATTTTTAACAGAATGGCCGGTGAATGGTCTTTGCTCAGCTGCTTTGCATGTTCTTCATCCAGTACTTTCAATAGATCTGCCTGTCTGGTATAGCCGTACACGGCCGCATCTTTCAGATCCGCAATCAGAGCATCCGACATACGGTTCATATCAATGCCGCTTTCATCATAGCTGCGGATTCTGTTAAGAACACTTGCCAGATCATGGTCAAACAGATTCTGCACCAGATCAATCTGTTCCTGCAAAGATGTCAGGCCATAAATACGGTCGATATCTTTTTCCTGGATCTTGTCGGATGAAAAGGAAGCACACTGGTCCATGATGGACAGTGCATCACGCATACCGCCGTTGGCCAGGATGGCAATCTTTCTGGCCGCACCCTCATCCATCTCAATATTTTCCTTTTTGGCAATATCCAGCAGATGATTCTGAATCTGATCTGTTTTAATCCGATAGAAATTGAACTGCTGGCATCTGGAAATGATGGTTGGCAGCAGTTTCTGAGGATCTGTCGTTGCCAGAATGAAAATGACATTTTCAGGCGGTTCTTCCAGTGTTTTCAGCAATGCAGAGGATGCTGCGGATGACAACTGATGCACCTCATCGATGATATAGACCTTATGCTTTCCAACCATCGGTGCCAGTCTTGCCCGTTCAATCAGGTCACGGATATCATCCACGTGGGTCTCATTGGCAGCATTGATTTCAATGATATCCGGATGGGTGCCATTGGCTGCAGCAATGCAGCTTTCACAATGACCGCAGGGTGCTTCTTCTGGATTTTCACAATTGACTGCCTTGGCAAGCAGACGGGCCATCGTTGTCTTGCCGGTGCCTCTTGGTCCACAGAACAGATAGGCATGTCCTACCTTGTTTTCTTTGATGGCATTCTTGATGGTGCGCACCGTGACTTCCTGCCCGACAACCTCGTCAAATGTAGATGATCTGTACTTCTGATATAATGCCAGTTTGCTCACAGACACTCTCCTCTTCGTTCCCCTATTATAGCAAAAAACCTGCATATTTATGCAGGCTGCACAGGTTTCCGGTTCTTCTTTGGATGTTTGCGTTTTTCTCTGAAAAAAGAGCTTAGAATCTCGGCACATTCTGGCTGCAGTACACCAGAAATAACATTCGGATGATGATTCAAGCGCTTGATGTTTCGTACCTGAATCAGTGTATCCGTACATCCGCCTTTAGGATCAGCAGTGCCATAGTACAACGTCCGGATTCTGCTCAATACGATCGCACCGGTGCACATCATGCAGGGTTCCAGAGTGACATACAGATCACAGTCATCAAGATAGTAGTTGTTCAGCTTTCTGGATGCTTTCTGAATAGCCAGCATTTCCGCATGAGCTGTAGACTGCATCTTTTTTTCTTTGAGATTGTGTGCTCTGGCAATCACTTTGCCATTTTGTACGATCACGGCGCCAACAGGTACTTCATCAATGGCAGCTGCTTTCTCTGCTTCTTTCAGAGCAAGTCTCATGTAATATTCAGGTGTTTTTTCCATGATAATAAAAAGTGGTACACGCAAACAGAGGAACGTATGGCTGCTTCCTTCCGGATCTGACCAGATTAGTACATGTTTGCTGTACCGCTGTTAATTATATGAAAGTTTTTTGTTTGTGGCAACTGTGATGTTTGGATTGTTTCACGTGAAACAAAAAGCCACAGGATTTCGCCTGCAGCTTTGACGCATTACTTCTTTTTCTTAGGAACAAGAACAGTCTGACCGCCCATATATGGCTGCAGAGGCTTTGGAATCAATACAGATCCATCTGCCTGCAGGTTGTTCTCAACAAATGCAATCAGCATTCTCGGCGGTGCCACAACAGTATTGTTCAGTGTATGCGGGAAGTAGTTGCCATCCTTGCCCTTCACTCTGATCTTCAGTCTTCTTGCCTGGGCATCGCCAAGGTTAGAGCAGGATCCGACTTCAAAGTATTTCTTCTGGCGCGGAGACCATGCCTCGACGTCACAGCTCTTGACCTTGAGATCAGCCAGATCACCGGAGCAGCATTCCAGTGTTCTGACCGGAATATCCATAGAACGGAAGAATTCAACAGAATACTTCCACAGCTGGTTATACCAGTACATGGAATCCTCTGGCTTGCAGACGACGACCATTTCCTGCTTTTCAAACTGGTGGACTCTGTACAGACCTCTTTCTTCAATGCCATGGGCACCAACTTCCTTACGGAAACACGGGCTGTAGGATGTCAGCGTCTGCGGCAGATCTTCTTCCTTGAGAATCTGACCAATGAAACGTCCAACCATGGAGTGTTCAGATGTACCGATCAGATACAGGTCTTCGCCTTCGATCTTGTACATCATGTTTTCCATTTCTTTGAAGGACATGACGCCATTGACGACATTGCCATGGATCATGAACGGCGGCACGAAGTATGTGAAGCCCTTGTTGATCATGAAGTCTCTTGCATAGGCAAGAATGGAGGAATGCAGTCTGGCTACATCACCCTTCAGATAATAGAAGCCATTGCCGGATGTGCGGCCGGCAGAGTCAATGTCAAGTCCATCCAGGCTTTCCAGAATATCTGTATGATACGGAATCGGGAAGTCCGGAACCTTTGGCTCACCGAAACGTTCGTTTTCTACGTTCTCACTGTCATCCTTACCAATCGGCACAGATGGATCAATGATGTTCGGGATAACCATCATTCTCTTGGTGATTTCATCATCCAGTTCTTTTTCTCTTGCTTCCAGAGATTCAAGTTCATCACCCATGGACTTGACCTGATCCTTGACCTTCTGTGCTTCGTCCTTCTTGCCTTCACGCATCAGGCTGCCGATGGACTTGGACAGACGGTTGCGCTCTGCTCTGAGTTCATCGCCCTTCTGTTTGACTTCACGGTGTTCCTTGTCAAACTTAGCTACTTCATCAACAAGAGGCAGCTTTTCGTCCTGGAACTTCTTTTTGATGTTTTCTTTGACGAGATCCGGATTTTCACGGATTAATTTGATGTCGATCATGTTCGACTCCTTTCTAAAAATAAAAACACCATCCTATAGGGACGATGTGTTGTTCGCGGTGCCACCCTGATTGCCAATATGTTTCACGTGAAACAATATCAGCCTCTCATATCGGATAACGGACGCAGCCGGAAGGAATTAGCTTCACTCCAAGATGGATTTCCTTTCTGCTGCATACCAGCTTTCACCAGATGCTGGCTCTCTGCACTGCAGCCACAAAAGTACTAGATCTCTTCAGCGCTTTACCCCATTTAACCATTCTAAAAACACATTGTCAACAGAGATTCAACATGCTAACATGAGGGCGAACAGCACCATTCATGCAAAACCATTTTGAATCATGCCGCGTATATAAAGGAGGGCAAAATGACACGTACAAAAAGTTCATATGCCAAGAAGCTGGATTACAATAACGCCTATAACAGGGAAAAGTATCGGTCCTTCTCCATGCGTTTCAACCTGGAGTCAGAGAAAGATATTATTGAGTGGCTGCAGAGCAAAAATGGCGTGAAGCCGTACCTGGAAGGATTGATTCGTAAAGATATGGCTGCCCGGAAAGAAGATGCGCCGGAAGCGAAGAAGAAAGATAAAGAGAAAGACAAAGATAAAGAAAAGTCTGAAGATAAGAAGAAAAAAAAGAAAAAGGATAAGGACAGAAAGTAGTCCAAATCCAATTCCTTTGACAGGCACTGCCTGTCTTTTTTTATTTGAGAGGGGTTTATTCGATTGCGATATACTTTTTTTCAGGGATCTCTTTCTTGTCTTCCTTTGCCGGCAATTCAATTGTCAGCACGCCATCCTTGTAGGACGCATTGACATCGGAATCCTTCACCTGATTGCCGACATAGAAGCTGCGGCTGTAGGAACCATACCGTCTTTCACGGCGCAGTACCTTGCCCTTCTTGTCTTTCTCATCCTTGTTCTCATGACGTGATGCATGAATGCTCAATGTGCCATTCTCAAGTGTTACCTTGACATCATTCTTTGCAAAGCCCGGCAGATCTGTCTTCATGATATACTTGCCGTCTTTCTCAACCACATCTGTCTTCAGCACAGGCTCCTGATTGAACATCGGAACATCAAACCCATTGTCAAAGACATCATCAAACAGATCAAAATCATCTCTCACATCCGGCATGAACCTCATGGCAATCATCTCCTTTACTGATCAAACTTCGGTTTTCTGATTACTGGATATCAATATACTTCTTCTCTTCGGCTTCTTTCTTCTCAGCGGAAGGAACCGTCACAGTCAGAATACCGTTGTTATAGGACGCATGTACGTCGCTCTCCTTCACATGATCACCGACATAGAACGTTCTGCTCACGGCACCATAGCTGCGCTCGGAATGAATGACTTCACCCTTGGCGTCTTTCTCTTCTTTGCTCTCATTGCGCTGTGCACGGATCGTCAGCTCACCATTGTACAGAGAAATTCTGATATCATCCTTGTGATATCCCGGCAGCTCAACCTCTAAGCTGTAGCTGCCATCCTTCTTATGGACATCTGTTCTCATCAGACCTGTGGAATTCAGGCCAAACTCATTGAACATATCTTCAAACAAACTTCTTTCAGGTGCGTATCTCATGTTATTACCTCCCTGAGGCTCTCACCTCTTACACCCATAATAGTAATCACTTGTTTAGCACTGTCAATAGTTAAGTGCTAATTTTTTATAAATTCTTTTTATTTCATTTTAACTTATATGCTTATGTGTTCACTCATTTAACTATTCTAATTATCGTTTTGTTAAATATGATTTGATATATGCATGCAATTTATTTCTGATCATCATAAAGCATCAAAAAAGATCTGGCAGTTAATTAGTTTATATGCCAGATCTAATGTTTTGTTGAGATGTGTTCAGTGCTTATTTGACAGAATCATCGTCTGTTTCCGGTGTTTCTGCTTCTTTTGCGGATACTTCTTTCTCTTTGTCTGCTGTTTCCGCAGTCTCTTCATCTTCTTCCGGTTCCAGGATGGAGATGGTCTGTACTTTGGAATCACCGGAGACATGAATGAGTCTGACACCGGCTGCACTTCTGGAATAGACAGATACCTGTTTGAGCGAGATGCGGATGACGATACCGTCATTGGTCATGATCATGCAGTCTTCATCACCGTTGACGGCTTTCATGCATACCAGGCTGCCCGTCTTTTCGTTGATGCTGGCAGCTTTGACACCCTTGGCACCACGGTTTGTCTGTCTGTATTCTGACAGCAGTGATTTCTTGCCATAGCCGTTTTCGCTGACAGTGAGGATATACTGTCCTTCACTGTCCAGAGCCATGCCAATGACCGTACTGCCATCGGTATTGAAGCCTTTTACACCCATGGATCCTCTTCCACTTGGCCGGATCGAATCTTCAGCGAATCTGACTGCTTTGCCGTTGGAACCAGCCAGGATGATCTCATTGTGGCCGGTAGTGCCTTTGACAAAGGCAAGTTCATCATCATCACGCAGAGTAATAGCCTTCTTGCCATTCTTCATGATCGATTCAAATTCTGAAATTGGTGTTCTCTTGACCAGGCCGTTGCTTGTTGCAAAGAACAGGTATTTGACTTTGTCATCACCAGTGTCGGCATATGGCACCATGGCCTTGACCTTCTCTGTCTTATCCATTGGAATGATGTTGATCATCGGAATACCCTTTGATGTTCTGGAGAATTCAGGAATGTTATAGCCCTTGATCCGGAAGACTCTGCCGGTATTGGTGAAGACAAGCAGATAATCATGGGTCGACATGTTAATGAACTGGTCAATGACATCGTCATGATTGAGTTCCATGCCCTTGATGCCCTTGCCGCCGCGGTTCTGTACACGGTAGGTATCTGTGGTCAGACGCTTGACATAGCCATTGGACGACAGTGAGACAATGACATTCTCTACCGGGATGAGATCTTCATCATCCATGCTTTCCGGTGCATCAATGATCTCGCTGCGTCTTGGTGTGTTGTATCTTGCTTTGATCTCGAGCATTTCATCCTTGAGGATTTGTACGATGCGCTCATGATGGGACAGAATATCCTGATAGTCCGCAATCTTGAGCAGCAGATCCTGGTATTCATTCTCGATCTTTTCGCGTTCCAGACCTGTCAGTCTTCTGAACTGCATATCCAGGATGGCCTTTGCCTGGATCTCATCCAGTCCAAAGCCGTCCATCAGTCTTGGCATGGCTTCATTGGCATCCTTGGAATCACGAATCGTATGAATGATCGCATCCAGGTTGTCTACTGCAATGCGTAATCCTTCCAGGATATGGGCTCTTTCACTAGCCTTCTTCAGGTCATACTGCGTTCTTCTGGTGATGACCTCTTCCTGGAACTTGATGTAGCCGACAAGCATATCCTTCATAGATGTGGTGCGCGGCACACCGTCAAACAGGACAACGTTATTGACACCGAAGTTTGACTGCAGCGGTGACAGCTTATATAGCTGGTTGAGAATGACTTCCGGCTGGACGTCCTTGCGCAGTTCAATGACGACTCTGACACCGTCCATGTTGGATTCATCACGCAGGTCTGTGATGCCTTCAATCTGCTTTTCACGGGCCAGCGCAGCAATCTTCTCGACCATGGTGGCCTTGTTTACAGCATAGGGAATCTCGTAGATGATGATTCTCTTTTTGCCATTCGGCATGTCTTCGATGCGGGTTTTGCCGCGCATGATGATGGAGCCCCGGCCAGTTTCAAAGGCACGCTTGATGCCGCTGCGGCCAAGGATATAGCCGCCGGTCGGAAAGTCCGGTCCTTTGATGTACTGCATCAGTTCAACTGCAGTCATTTCCGGATTGTCCATGACAGCAACACAGCCATCGATGACCTCACCAAGATTGTGCGGGGCAACATTGGTGGCCATGCCTACGGCAATACCCATGGAGCCATTGACAAGCAGGTTTGGAAAACGGGATGGCAGTACAACCGGTTCTTTTTCTTCGCCATCATAGTTGTCCTGCATATCCACAGTTTCTTTATCCAGATCCCGCAGCATTTCTACGGCAATCTTGGACATTCTGGCTTCGGTATAACGCATGGCAGCAGCGCCATCGCCATCCATGGAGCCAAAGTTGCCATGACCATCGACAAGTACTTCTCTCATGTTCCAGTCCTGGGCCATATAGACAAGGGCACCATAGATGGAAGAATCGCCATGAGGATGATATTTTCCCATGGTATCACCGACAATACGCGCACACTTGCGGTATGGCTTGTCAGGTCCATTGTTCATCTGGTACATGGCATAGAGAATTCTTCTCTGTACCGGTTTCAGTCCATCTCTGACATCCGGCAGGGCTCTGGCCACGATGACAGACATCGAGTATTCCAGAAAGTCACGGCGGATCTCGTGAGATAAATCTGTTTCGGTGATATTGCCTGGGTCGAAGTTTTCTTCGTCAAATTCCATGAAATCGTCTAATCCCATAACTTACCTTCTTTCCTCAGACATCCAGATTCTCTACAAAGTGGGCGTTATCAATAATGAAACGCTTGCGGGGTTCTACTTCCTCACCCATCAGCATGCTGAAATTGCGGTCTGCTTCCTCGGCATCATCGACGGTGACTCTGATCAGGGTGCGGTTCTTTGGATCCATGGTTGTCTCCCACAGCTGGGAAGGATCCATCTCACCAAGTCCTTTGTATCTCTGAATCGAGATCTTGGAGCCCATCTCCGCCTTAACCTGTTCCAGCTGATGATCGGTATAGGCATACTTCACGCTGGTACCCTTCTGTACCTTGTACAGAGGCGGCTGGGCAATGTAGACATGGCCCTGTTCCAGCACTGGTTTCATGTAGCGGTAGAAGAATGTCAGCAGCAGTGTCCGGATATGTGCACCATCAACATCGGCATCGGTCATGATGACGATCTTGTTGTAGCGCAGCTTGGATACATCGACTTCTTCCTTGATCCCGCAGCCAAAGGCCGTAACCATGGAGCGGATCTCATTATTATCAAAGGCACGTTCCTCCCTGGCTTTCTCAACGTTCAGGATCTTACCTCTTAAAGGCAGGATGGCCTGATAGTGAGAATCTCTGCCCTGTTTGGCAGAGCCGCCAGCGGAGTCTCCCTCGACGATATAGATTTCACAGATGCTGGCATCCTTGCTTGAGCAGTCCGCAAGCTTGCCAGGCAGAGAACCCACTTCCAGCGGATTCTTTCTTCTGGTCATCTCTCTGGCTTTCTTGGCCGCAATTCTGGCCCGGGATGCCAGGGAGCACTTCTCAACGATGGCCTTGGCCTCATCCGGATTCTCCATCAGAAACTTTTCCAGCTGAGAGCCGAAGATATCTGAGACAATCTTTCTGACTTCGCTGTTGCCAAGCTTGGTCTTGGTCTGTCCTTCATACTGCGGATCCGGATGCTTGACGGAGATGACAGCCGTGATGCCTTCCTTGCAGTCTTCGGTAGACAGGTTGGGATCCTTGTCCTTGAGCAGCTTGGCGTTTCTGGCATACTTGTTGATCTCACGCTGCAGGGCAAGATTGAAGCCTTCCAGATGGGTGCCGCCTTCTACCGTGTTGATGTTATTGCAGAAGGTATAGACAGACTGGTTGTAGCCATCGTTGTACTGGATGGCTGCTTCTACCTGGATATCGGATTCATAGCCTTCGGCATAGATGATATCCGGGTTGACGACTTCCTTGTCCTTGTTCAAAAAGGCAACATATTCACGCACGCCGCCTTCATACAGGAATGTGTAATCCCGTTTTTCAGGGTCTTCCATGCGTTCATCATGGAAGACAAGGCGGATGCCCTTGTTCAGGAAGGCAAGCTGTCTGAGCCTGTTTCTGACCGTGTCATGGTCATAAACAGTGGTCTCCTGGAAGATGGTCGGATCTGCCTGGAAACGGACAGTAGAGCCATGTTTTTTCGGGTCGCAGGTACCGATGACATGCAATGGTGCTACGGCATGGCCGCCGTTTTCAAAGCGGACAAAGTAGACTTTGCCTTCGTGATAGACGGTGACTTCCAGCCATGTGCTCAAGGCATTGACAACGGATGCACCGACGCCATGGAGGCCGCCGGAGATCTTGTAGGCACCGCCGCCGAACTTGCCGCCGGCATGCAGGACAGTAAAGATGGTCTCAATCGTTGATTTCCTGGTCTTGGCATTGGTGCCGGTAGGCATGCCGCGGCCGTCATCATCAACCTGTACTGCATTGTTTTTATCAATTGTGACGGTAACAGTAGAGGCATAGCCGGCCATGGCTTCATCGATGCCATTGTCTACGATTTCCCAGATCAGGTGGTGCAGACCGCGGGAAGATGTCGTGGCAATATACATGCCTGGTCTCTTTCTGACTGCCTCCAGGCCGTCCAGAACCTGAATTTCGGAATCATCATATTCCTGGGTAGCCTTCATATCCAGTTCCTGGCCAATCACGGCATGGGAGATATCCGGCTCTTCCTGAAGCAGTTCTTCTTCCTCTTTGCGCCTGAAATCGTCTTCTGTACTCATAATGCCTCCATTTCTGTAATCGTACCGGCTTTGATCCGGTATTCTTTCATGTGATCTGTCTTTAAAAATGCGGGTATGCTGGTCGCTGTCAGAATGCATTGTGAACCATGGATCATTTCCAGCAGGGTTTGCTGTCTGGTCAGATCCAGTTCCGAAAGCACATCATCCAGCAGGTATATGGCATTGCGGCCGGTATTGTTTTCAATACATGCATGCAGGGCCATCTTATAGGCCAGCAGGATCATTCTCTTCTGTCCCTGGGATGCCGCATCAATTGCTCTTCTGCCATCCAGATCAAAGGTGAAATCTTCCCGGTGAATGCCAGCTGTGGTCGTCTGGTACTGACGGTCTTTCAGCCGGTTTTCTTTGTGCATGTTCTGGATGTCCTGCCTGTCTGCATTTCCATCCATGCAGCAGGCATAGACAGCCTGTACCTGATGGTTTTCTTTTGACAAGGTATGGAAGAGACTGCCGAGATTCTGATTGATCTGGCTTGTGAAGTAGCGGCGGGCACGGATGATGACGGCTTCCTGGGCAGCCATTTCTTCATCCAGCGTATCCAGGAAGGTTTCATCTACGCTCTCTTGCTTCAGCACAATATTGCGCTGTTTGAGCAGGCTCTGATAACTGTAGAGAGCATGCATGTATTTGTGTGAAATCTTGGCAATTTCCTGGTTGAGCAGGCGGCGGTGGTCCATGGGAGATGCCGTGAACCAGCCAAGATCATCCGGTGAGAAGAGTATGACATTGAGAATGCCGATGAAGTCACTGCTTTTTTTCATGGCATTGCCATCGATCAGCAGTGTCTTTCCTTTGGGTGTGATCAGGGCCCGCAGCACTTTTTCTTCATTGTTTTCATGAAGCGTGCAGCGGATGTCCGCATACTCGCAGCCATCTTTGATCAGGCGGCGCTCATTGTTGATGCGGAAAGACCTTGTCAAAGACAAATAAACAAGGCTTTCCAGCAGGTTTGTCTTTCCCTGGGCATTATCACCCGTGATTACGTTCATGCCATCAGAGAAGGTAATTTCAGCCTGCTCATAGTTGCGGAACTGATGCAGTTTCAGATTGCTTACATGCATCAGCCAACGACAAGCTTTCTGCCGCAGGCTTCTACGATATCACCGGGATACAGTTTTCTGCCTCTGTGGGTTTCAGGAATGCCATTTACTTTGACAGTTTCCTGCAGAATCATGACCTTTGCCTCGCCGCCGGACTGGACGAGTCCTGCCTTTTTGAGAAACTGCTGAAGGGTGATATATTCTGTCTTTTCTCTGGTCATGACGGGCTCCTTTTCAAATGAAAAATCCACTCTTGAATTATACCATAAAAATGGTGATTTTTGCCGATAAACAAGGCATTTCCGGGGAATGAAAGCAGGCTGAAACAACCGTGCAGAAAGGCATCAAAAAAGCTCCTTGTGCAGGAGCTTGTATGTGATCAGTTATAAGTGCGTACCGGCAGAGCGAGCTGCAGGATCGTATCGTTGGCAGGATCTTTCAGGATGAATGGTTTCATTGGTCCTGAGAAGCAGATTTCAATGGTGTCTCCCTTGAGAGCTCTGGCTGCCTGCTGAACATAGGCACCGGAGAAGCTGATGTCGATCGGATCACCTTCGAACTTTGTACCCTCTTCCATCAGTGACTGCTGGAAGTCGCCGATTTCCTGAGAGCCATTGGAGAAGATGACATCATCCTGGGAGCACTGCAGGCGGTTGACAGTCATGTTGTCACTCTTGAAGATGCAGCGGTCCAGCGCACTGAGCAGTGTGGAACGTCTGATGGTCAAAGTATGATGGAATTCTCTCGGGATCAGGCGGTCTGTATCCGGATAGCCGCCATCGAGCAGTCTTGTCTGCAGCAGTACAGTACCATTGGAGAACTGTGCCTTCTTGGTATTCTGGGCAATTTCGATATCCTTGTCTGCCTCCTGCAACATGATCGCCTTGACTTCATTGAGGCTCTTGGCAGGAATGGTGACACGGAAGGTAAGGTCGCTGGCAAAAGGAATGGTTTTCTTGGCCAGGCGGTAAGAGTCAGTTGCCGTGCATTCCAGAACACCGTCATGCAGGGTAAAGTTGACGCCGGTCAGAACCGGACGTGTTTCCTGATCACTTGCGGCAAACGCTGTTTCATCAATGATCTCTGCCAGCTGGTCTGCCTTGGTTGTGATGGCATCGGCTGGTTTGGAAAGATCAATGGTTGGGTAGGTATCTGCTTTCATGCCATTGATACGGTACTGGGCATTCTGTCCTTTGACCATGGTCAGAGCACCGTCGATGATTTCCATATGCAGTGTATCGCCATCAATCTTATGGACAATATCAAGCAGGTATTTGGCATCAATGACAACTGCGCCCCCTTCTTCGATGGTCAGGTTGAGATCCTTGTCCTGTTCATTGCTTAAGGATGTCTGAATGGCAAGATCGTTGTTGCTGGCAGTAAGGATGAGGTTGTCTGGTTCATTGGCGTTGATCTTAATGCCTTTTAAGACGGGCAGCGGACTGTTTGGAGAAATCGCATGGGCGACGTTCTGCAGAGCTGCGTAGAATTTGTTTTTGGATACGGTGAAGTTCATGGCGGTTGGCCTCCTGTCTGTTATTTTATATCTTTTATCAGGCTTATTATTACTAAGCCTGTGGAAACTGTGGATAAAGCATGAAACAGCTTGTAGAAATGCATGTTTTCCAGCATTGGTGCGGTGTTGATAACCGGTGGATAACTGTGGAAAACTTTTTACTGTTTGATGGAATTTTCGATCTGCTGGATGGCGGTTGCCATGGCAGGGTCACTCTTGATCTGGCGGCTGACTTTGGTGCAGGCACTGATGATCGTGGAATGATCCCGCCCACCGAATTCTTCGCCGATCTTAATGTAGGACAGATTGAGCAGATGCCGGCACAGGTAGATGGAGATGTGGCGGGCATTGGCGATGTTCTTTGTTCTTGTCTTGGATGTAATCTGCTGGTGGGTCAGGCCATAATAGTCAGCCACAGCCTGGATGATTTTCTTTGGTGAAAGACCGGTCTTGTCTGAGACGACGGCCTGCGACTTCAGGGCATTCATGACGGTTTCAAAGCGGATGACACCGCCGTCTGGCTGGAACTGGATGGCATAGAAGAGCACTCTGTTCCATGCCCCTTCCAGGTTACGGACATTGCCGGAGAAGTTGGAGGCAATATAGGCCAGGCCTTCCGGGTCAACATCTTCAATGCCATAGCCGTTCTGGCGGATCTTCATCTGCAGGATGGCGAGTGATGTTTCAAATTCCGGTGAATCAATGCCGACGCTCAGACCGCTGGAGAAGCGGGAAATCAGTCTGTCTTCCAGTCCTTTGATTTCATTGGGCTGGCGGTCTGAGGCAATGCAGATCTGCTTGCGGTTATTGATCAGTTCGTTATAGATGGTAAAGAAGATTTCGTGTGATTTTTCTTTGCCGGCCAGAAACTGGATGTCATCGATCAGCAGCAGATCGACAGAGTACATGTACCGCTTGAACTGTTCGATCTTGTTATCACGGATGGCATTGACAACTGTTTCGACGAATTTCAGTGATTCGGTATAGTAGACTTTGCGGGTTGGATCATTCTTCAATACATAGTTGGCGATGGCCATTAACAGGTGTGTCTTGCCAAGGCCTGAATTTCCATAGATAAATAAGGGATTGAAGAACTGTCCGGGCTTGGCAGCACATGCCAGGGCAGCCGCATGGGATTCGCGGTTGCAGTCACCGACGACGAAGTTGTCAAAGGTGCGGTCCTTCTGAATGGGCATGGATGGAAAGGATGCTTCATCGAGATCCTGCTCAGAAAGGCTGTTAGAACGCATGACATTGTGCAGATCGTCCTTCCGGCATATTTCTACCGTGATAGGCGAATCGGCCTGCAGAATGTCTGTAAATGCGGCTGAGATCATTTCTGACTCCGGCTGCAGAATCTGTTTGTTGACGATCGTCGGGGCGAGGATGACAGCCTTGGACGATGTTAAATCGTACAGAGAACAAGGACGATAAAAATTATCGATGATCTCTGGCTCCATATTGCAGTTCATCTGCAGATATTGCAGTACCTTCCCCCAGACATCCTGAAGGTACATATCTTTGTTCTCTGTTATCATGAAAACTCCTGTATTGCTTGCTTACAGCACGACTATTGTAGGCATGCACGATGGTAAAATCCACATGAAAATTGTTGAAAACTATTTTCTCCACAATAGCAGTAAATGCAGATTATCCGATAAATACAGGTTAAAAGAAAGTTTTCCACACTTTTCCACAAAATTCAGGGTGTGGATAATTTGTGGAGAAAATATCCACATTGTGCATAACTCACAAAAATGTGGAAAATCATCAGAACATGACTTGTTTTTAACATTTTACTAACATGAAAAAACATGCATAAATACTGACTATTTTGCTGTTATCAACAGTTTTCAACATATGTGGAAAACTCATTTTGTGGATCGGGGAAAACACTGTTGAAAAGTGGTATGAAAATCCTGTTCTCCACCGTGTATAAAATTGTACGGTAGTGGAAAAGCCGGCTTGTTTACAGGCTTTTTAAAATATGTGGAAAACTCTTGCGGCAGAAAGTTATCCACTGTGGATGATGGGAATGTAAGACGGCTTTTCCACAGGAAAAAACCTCTGCAATAGATGCCAGAGGTGTCAGTATTTCATATGTTCCACGATGGTGTGACTGTTGAGTACTTCCAGACAGCGGATCATGGTGCCGGGCAGCTGGTAGCGTTTGAGACGGTTGACGTGGATGATTTCGGGAATATAGGCAGGTTCAATGTACTCTGACAGTGCATTGCATATTTCATCAGGGTCTGGACACAGTTCACAATAGTAGATGATTTTTGCCGGAGCAAGTGTGGAGATCAGGGACAGGATTGAGATGACTAACAGCTGTCTGGTACTTTCCGGCGTGATGTTATCTGATGAGATGTTGGGACAGAATGCTTTGAGCAGGTGGTGCATTTCACCGGCATGGTGGGCATAGCCAAGGCGCAGCTTTCCATCCATAATCAGCCCGGCGCCAAGATCCACCTGGCCATGGGGCATGAAGCAGAAGGCCATGTCGTCACTGTCTTCATGCATCGCATGGTAGCCAAGCGCCATGGCATTGACATCATTCAGGATGATAGCGGGATGGTGATAGCGTTTTATGATGGCATCGGCGAGGTTATAGTGATCAAAGTCGGAATGTTCAAGGTTGAGGAAGCCATGGTTGGCAACGCCTGGTAAGGAAATACCGATGGCATCGATGTTGTGATGGCGCATCATCACATAGTCCAGCAGATCGAAAAGGTCCTGCAGCGTGATGTCAGGCTTAATGACTTCTTTGTCCAGGGTTATACTGCCATGGTCATAGATACGGTAGCCAAAGCGTGTCTGCTGGCGGTGGCTGATGACAGCGATGGTCAGGATGCGGTATGGATTGTCATAGATGGAACGCAGTGGAATGTTTTCTTCGCCAATGCTTTCACCAATGTGCTGCATATATTCTTTCTGCAGCAATCCCAGCATTCTGCCGGCATCATAAGCCGCAAAAATATCTGCGGGAATCCGGATTACAAGCTGATCGTGGAAGACTTCTTTGACCTTTTTGTACTGGAAATGAATCTGTGGGGCCAGCAGGATGATGTCACAGTCAAAGCCCTTCTTATACAAATCAGAGAAGCAGACTGCCGAGAAGACAAAGTCTTTATGAAGAATTTCGGCAGCCTGGTTAAGCTGCTGGGCAAAGAAGGATGTAGTCAGTCCGGATGTACAGCAGAGTACAACCTGCAGAATACGCTTACGGGCGGTTTCCTGCAGCGAGACAAGCATCTGATGGATCAGATCCTGATCATGTTCTTTGTCTTCAATATGAAAGTGCAGGTAGAACGTGGTCTTGCCTTCTTTGTCCTGGATGCAAAGCTCGACAATGTCCTCAGGATAGATGTTGATACTGCCATTTGCATTTGATGAGACAAATTGATAGTGGTCTTCTTCTTTGTGCAGATCAAAGCCTTCCACATGGAGGCTTTTAATCCATGTACAGCATTCTTCCTTTGTCCATTTCATACCTTAATAATAGATGAAAAAAAGAGATATCGTACACGATATCCCTTATGCTTCTTCACTTTCTGCTGTATTTTCAGCAGGTTCATCCGCATCCGGTACATAGCGGATGCAGACATGGCGGCTGGCACCTTCACCTTCGGATTCTGTGCGCAGATTATGCCATTCATTAAGCTGCTGGTGAACGACTTTGCGCTCATCATTCGGCATCGGATCCATTTCCACATCGACATGGGATTTCTGGACCTGACGGCCAAGCTTCTTGGCAAGGAAGCGCAGCTTGGAATAGCGGTCTTCCTTGTAATGGTTGACATCAATCAGAACGTTGATTCTGCTCTTAAAGGCGGCGTTGACAGCACTGCGGACAACAGTATTGAAGGCAGACAGTGTCTTGCCATTGTGGCCGATCAGAACAGCATTGTTATCCGCATTGAGGTTGACGATGAAGCCATTGTCTGTTTCTTCGATCGCAACTTCGATGTCTTCATCAATGCCGGTGAAATAATCACCAAGGTAGTCAAAGATGAATTCTTTGACATCTTCCATCGTATAGACGTCGGCACTGACGGTGCCTTCTTCTTTGTTATCGCTGGTGATGACGTACTTAAGATCCTGGCTGGAAACACCGTTTTCTTCAGCGGCTGCTTCCAGAATCTCTGCAATGGAACTGCCGGTATAGTTTTTCATGCTTTCCTCTTTTCTGCCTGCCTGTGATCGATGTATTTCTGCACAATGATCGTCTTTACAATTGTGACGCAGGAGTTGATTGTCCAGTAAACGGTCATGGCAGTCGGCCACATCAGACCGAAGATCAGGATCATGGCCATCATATAGATCTGCATGAGTTTCTGCTGGTTGCCGCTTGTTTCTTCAGGCTTGCGGTGCTGCTTGGCAGCAGCGGCTTCTGCCTTCTTTTTAGCGAAGTGCATCGGCAGATACATGGACACAAACTGTGTCAGTCCCATCAATGCAAAGATGAGCAGATACATCCACTGGCCCTCTTTCATGCCAGTCAGCGGTGTTGTCTTGAGGTTCAGTCCCATAAAGGAACCATTCTGTACAGCAGCGGCTCTCTGGACGGCCATATACATTGCCATCAGGATCGGCAGCTGCAGGAAGCTTCCGACCATGGTGCCCATCGGATGAATATCATGACTGGCATACAGCTGCTGCATTTCCATAGCCATCTTCTGCTTGGAAGCAGGATCGTCACGGCCTTCATACTTTCTCTGCAGCTTCTGGATCTCAGGCTGAATCAGCTGCATTTCCTGGGAACCAACGGTTCCCTTGATGGTTGCGGCAGCGAGAACGCCATTAACAATGACGGTGATCACAGTAATGGCAAGGCCGACACCCATCTTCGGCGTCATGTGGTTGATGGCCTGTGCCAGCGGCCATACGAAGATGGCACTGAACCAGTTTTCATCACTCATGACCTGTTTGAATGTTGTTGTTGTGTCAATCAGAATGATATTGCCGGAGCTGTCACGCGGAACAGTACATCCCGTAAGTGTTGCGGCAATTCCCACGAACAGAAGCACTGTGAGAATCTTCTTTGTACGAGGCTTTAATTTCATCGTAATCTCCTATTTGTAAACTACTTTATTGTAGCGTCAGTAAGTAGTTTTTCCAATATGTTTTTGTTTGCTGCATAGCTGTGATCCCGATAGGAAAACCGCAGAATAATCACCCCATCCAGAGGATAATTCTGAAAGTCTATCAGGTCCTGGCACATCATTCTCACCTGCCGCTTATACAGGTTGCGGTCAACCGCATGGCCGATCTTCTTCGGCAGTGAAATTCCAATCCGGGCTTCTTCTTCCTTCTTCGGCAGATAATAAAAGATATACGCAGGAGATACCTTCTTTTTGCCGGTATGGATGATCTTCTGAAACTCCTCTGCTTTTCTGACTCTGTTTTTCTTCTTCATGATGAATAAAAAAACCACCCCGCGGTGGTTGATTTCAGGCGGAAAGTACCTTTCTGCCCTTTGCACGGCGTCTTGCTAATACCTTACGACCGCCTACTGTAGCCATACGTGCTCTGAAGCCATGAGTCGCCTTGTTTTTTCTTTTGCTAGGCTGGTATGTTCTCTTCATTCATGCCACCTCCTGTTTTTTACATGTTTAGAACAAACGCTTTTATATAATAATAGTGAGGTTTGTCAATGTCAATTTGATGTGTTTGAAAATTTGCGCAAATTCAGCTGCGCAACAGGAGGAACACTCACCTATTGTATGAGATAGAAAATGCCATCTGCCGCAGGAATTCACCTGTTGCAGATGGCATCTTCTCAATCATCATAAATATACAGTTTTTCTGCGAATTAGCATCCGACCTTTTGTTTAGTATGCTATCCGATCCACCACTCCGGCGTCAGTTCTCCGAGTGTCACTGCCTTCTCCTGCTCATAATCCAGCATGATTTCGATGTCTTTGTATGCCGCCAAAATCAGCTGCACCCTCAATTCCCTGCAGGCTCCGCAGGGAGCACCAGTCTTACCGTTTGGCATGACAGCCAACACCTTACAGATCTCCTGTTCCCCGTTCGTCAGCATATTGAAAATAGCATTGCGCTCAGCACAAATTCCGTGGATCAAGCAGGTATCTACACATACTCCGGTATAAATCCTGCCGGAAGAGGAAAGGATGGCCGCAGCCACGCCGCCTGCCTCGACATAATCTGAAATCTTTCTGCTGTTTTGCACAGACCTAGCTGCATCATAAAGCTTTCGCCAGAGCCAGTTGTCCTTCGTCATCAGGTTGACATGTCCTGTTCTTTTCTCGCGCATGAGAGGTACATCAATCGAGCATCCTTGTGGCTTCCACAAGATAGCCATAAGCTTCAAGATTTCTCTTCCGGATATAAGCGAGGCGTTTATATTGATCGCCTGCAAGACGTTCTTTTGCATATCCTGCTGCATCAGCAATCTTCGGATAATCCGTCTGTGTCAAAGCACTGGCGGCAAGACACATCACTGAACATGCTTTCTCAGCAGCGATTTCCGGTGTAAATTTTTTTCCAAGAATATGATCCGTCAGGGAGCGAATACCCTTCAGGTATTCCACATAGTCCTCTTTATTATATTCGCCACGGCTGATAATGCTGATACATGCCCGGATGGTGTCTTTCAGGACTTTCTCTTTTTCCAATTCCAATCCCCGAAAAGCCAGTTCTTCTACAACGGCTTTGTCATAGGTCGCACGAAACTGCTGCTGATCCTGCATTTGCTCTGCCAAGGTGGCAACATCAAACATTTGCTTGGCAATCTCCAGTTCTTTTCCCTCCCCCAGCAGGACACCTATGGTATGCGGGGCGAAAGCAGTCAGCTTGTCACCCAGAATGCATTCCATCGTTGGCATAGTTACCACAAGATCTTCCGGAGCTGTGACAAGTAGATCATTACGAATGGGCTTTGTCACAACCTGGTCATACGGAGATTCCATGAAAACAATATCCAGCAATATGTAAAACTCTCTCTGCCGGACGGGGGAATAGTAGATAAATTTGAAGTGGCGTTTTTCTATATTGTTCCGCCCCTTACGGATATCCTCTTTCTTTCGCAGAAAGGGGAAGATGGTTCCCGCCTGCTCAATGTAGCTCTCCACATCAGTCCCCGGATCCACAATGATGTCGATGTCCGTGGATAGCCTGATCGGATGATCCAACAGGAGCATCAGGCTTGTGCCGCCCTTAAAGGTAAACTTCATCCCTACCTTAACGAGCGCCTCAAGAAGTCCAAATGCGTAAAGGACCCTCTCCAATAGGCCCGGATCTGTTTTGTACCTCGCCTGCAATTGGCGAATATAGTCAAGATCATAGATTTTCTTATCAATCATGTCCATTCCTCTGATCTCAGCTCTATATTAGTCTCATCCTCAATAAATTTTCGGATGTCAGATTTAAGATGACGCCTTCCGGCATAGCGAAAAAGCGCCAATTCATTGATCGCATATTTGCCAAATGCATCTTCGTATATCTGTCGATACTCAGCCCGCTCGATCAACTGGCCTGTCAGTTTCCGGCTGAATATGTCCACCAGCAGCTTTTCAAGTGAAGCCTGTTTGCTTCCCGGTTGTGGTGCCGGAGTTCCGGATATCAATTTCTGGACGATAATCATATCGTCCGCGCGATACCGGTAATACTCCTCTATACCAGGATTCAGCAGCACCCGGGGATACTTTTCCAGCAGCATATCAAAGACTGTTGTCTCCAACCCACTTTCCACTTCGATAAAGTAAGCGTTATGTGCCAGTTGGTGGTTCACGAACTCATTCCACTGATAAAGCTCCCATGTCTGATATGTGATCAGCGGATACTCTTTATCAATCAAACCAACCAACTCATCCATCAGGGAGGATGCCTTGAAATGATATGGCGATTTCACGGAAGTTTTTGAATAATGTCCGCGTCCAACCTTCATGATCCGCCCGTCGTCCTGAAGATCCTGCAGTATGCGGTATGCCTTCCGGTCCGAATAAGCTGCCTCGGATTCTTTTACCATCCCAACAAAATCCTTTGTGGTAAACGATGGTTTTTCTTTCAAGAAGCTTGTGATTCGATTTTGTTCGTTCATCCCCGCCACCTCATTCAGCATATTGCAGTTATGTCACTTTTCTAAAAAAATGACGTAATTGCATACATACTATGCATCATGTCATTGCCAATTTCAAGTTTAGTTATGTCACTTTTTATTATTTTTGACATAACTGCATAGCGGGGTAGGGACGGCCTGATTTATTGGTTGTCTGTTTTGGAGCAGCCGCCATATGGACAGACAATCTTGCCCGCATGGCTCGCTGCTCGCGGAAATAAAAAAACGCTTACCTCTCATTCGCAATGAATTCATAGGTAAGCGCCCGGCTTCTACCGAATTATTTATTTGTGAAAGATGAAACTGCTAAAGAAAAACAGCCGCGGGGCTGTTTTGTTAATTGCTGGAACTGAAGTACTCCTCCATCGTCTCATCCGGAGAGATGGCATACATGGCATTGGCTGTATCTGTGCCGACATAGCGGTAATGCCAAGGCATGAAGTTGTACTTGGTGATGGATTCCTTGCCTTTTGGATAGCGCAGAATGAAGCCATACTCATGGGCATGTTCATAGAGCCACTTGCCGGCATCTGTATCTGCGAAGGCTTCGGTCTGACTTGTTGTATTGACATCATCGGTCAGATCCACGGCAAGACCGAGCTGATGTTCGGAATATCCTGCCTTTTCACATGCTGTGATGGCCTTGGCTTCTGTCAGCAGCTGCACCTGGCTGGAATACAGCTTGTCCTGATCATCATAGCTGCGGTATCCAGAAGATACATACAGTGTGATGCCGGCATCGGATGCGGCCTTGACCATGGCTTCCAGCTGGGTGGCAGCTTCTGCACGGATTTCAAAGACGCTGGAAGTGCTTTGTACATTTTCCGGATCAGCAAGATCAGATGGTACATAGGTAGGATCCAGTGATGCAGTATCCTTGTTTAACAGATACGTGTAGCTGTTGATATCAGAGGCTTCTGCCGGCAGCGTGCTGGCTGCCGTAGAAGCAGCAGCCGTTGTTTTGGCATTTTTGGCAGTGATCTTCTGCTCATCATTGTTGCGGCGGTAATTCAGAATCAGGCCGATACCAAGGGCAGCAACAAGTATCACAATTACGATTGTAATGGTCAGTTTTGGATTAAAGCGGAATCCTTTTTTCTTTTTCTGCTCAGACATAAGGTACCTCGGGAACATCTGTTCCGCTAACATGGTAAAAGACATATGTTAAAATTGCAAATCTGATGGCATTTTCACAATGTCTGCTTTTGGCTATAATGTCAAAGACTGCAGGAAGTTTCTGCAAGAAAATGGAAGGCGGCATGGCCGCTGGATGACAGGAAAAGGAGGAAGGCGTTTCCAACTGCTGGATGTGGGCAGATCCGCGCCGATCAGAACTATGAGCAAAGGAATGACATTTCTTCTGTATGCCCTGATGATTTATATGGTTGTCAGAATGATGATCATGCAGAAAAGCAATAAAAGAATGGATAAGGTGATCAATGTTGTCAGGCTGCTGGACAAGGAGAATGACTTCTTTCAGGCAGTAGATACAGAGATTGAGGCTTCCACAACCGTGGAACAGAAAACAAAGTTTCAGATTCTCAAGCTCTGGGGTACAGCGTATCACAACCGCTATGAGGAGAAAGATTTTGACGGCCAGCTGGCTGCTATTGACCTGGAAAATCTGAAACAGGAAAAGAAGATGTCCGAGGATGATTCCTTCTTCTATTACTTCCTTGCTATTCCGAACATTCTGCAGAAAGATGGACAGGAAGACAGGATTAAAGCAATGTATGACCATCTTGGCGGTGATCTTGCCTGGTATCAGACACGTCTGGATTATCAGCTGTCCCTTGCCTGCCTGAAGTTCTATAACAAGGAAGATGATCTTGGCAGAGCCTTCTTTGAAAAGGTCATGGATGGTGATTATCAGGATATGACATATTCCAAGCAGTTGATCGGTCTGTATAAGCAGCTGACATCTGCCATGCTTGTCAAACTGTATGAAGACAATGGTGAACAGGACAAGATGGATGAGATGATGTCCGTTGCCAAAGAGTTCAACCAGACAAGAATTGGTGAGGCATGGCTGAAGAATATCGGTGTGCATATGGCCGATGAAAAAAAGGATGAGGCTGAATCCGGAACGGATCGTGAAGAAGATACAGCTGCTGAAACAGAAAATAAGGATGCAGGCTTGCATGAGGATCAGCAGGAAAGCAGTGAATCTGTCAATGCGGAAACAAATACAGAGACAGATGCGAAGGAACAGACAGAGTCCGCATCCCGTGATGCGGAAGATCTGATGGCTGCTAACAGTGATTCTGGTACGTCCTTTACGGAGGAGAAGAAATGAAGCTGATTGCGGGGCTTGGCAATCCTGGCAAAGAGTACGAGAAGACCAGGCATAATTCTGGCTTTATGGCCATTGATCTGCTGGCTGACCGTCTGGATACCGGCATTGATGTGAAAAAGTTTAATGCTTTGGTGCAGACCGTGCGGATCCAGGGACAAAGTGTTCTATTAATGAAGCCGCTTACCTATATGAATGAAAGCGGCAGTGCGGTTGCCCAGGCAGTCAATTTCTATCATATCGACCCATCTGATATTCTGATCCTGCATGATGACATGGATCTGCCAACGGGTTCTGTGCGGATCCGTGCTTCTGGTTCTGGCGGCGGTCAGAAAGGCATGAAGTCAATCATTGATGCGTTAAAGACGGATCAGATTGCCCGTGTGCGGATCGGGGTCGGCCACAGTGCAGCCGGTGAACATGATCTTGTACCGGACTGGGTATTGTCACCAGTGCCAAAGGCAGAGCGTGATGTGTATGATGCAGCTTTGCTGGATGCATCCAAAGCAGCCTATGACTGGGTATTCCGTCCGTTTGATCAGGTGATGAACGATTATAATATTAAAGCAAAAAAGTAATTCTGCAGCCGTGCAAAGTATGATGCACGGCTGTGTTTGTGATGCTAGAATAACTTGGCTTATGAAAGGAGCAGGCTTATCAGCGAGAAATATACAGGTATGCCAGAATGGCTGGCCGGCTGTCTGAAGGACAATGAAGCCGTCCGGATGCTTAAAGAAAACCGGGGACCATTGCCTTTATCATCTTTGATGCAGGAAGCACTTGTGATCAGTGCATCCTATCTGCAGAAACCCCGTCCCATTCTGGTTGTAAAAAAGAATCTGTATCAGGCACAGCGTCTGTTTGAGAGGGTTTCATCCCTACTCTCTCAGGATGAATGCGCCCTTTTTGGCGCGGATGAATCGCTGCGCATGGAAGCGCTGGCCTCTTCTTTGGAGATTACAGCCGGCAAGGTAGATGCACTTTCTTCCCTATTGGAGAAGCCTGCACAGGTTGTTGTCACATGTCCTTCCGGCTATCTGCGCAATCTGCCCTTCCCGGCTGACTTTGCGGATGCCTGCATGATTCTGAAGGTGAATGATGTCATCAGTATGGATGATCTCAAGCGGAAACTGCGTGCTGGCGGTTACAGTGAGACAGCGCATATTGATCAGCCGCTGAGCTTTGCCTGCCGCGGCGGCATCGTGGATGTCTTCTCGATCAATAATCCGCAGCCTGTCCGTATTGAATTCTTTGACAATGAGATCGACTCCATCCGCTTCTTTGATCCATCTACACAGAAGACAGTGGAAACGATTGATCAGGTACGGATCGTACCGGCATCAGATGTTCTGTTTAACGAAGAACAGCTTTCTGTCATCCGCACAAAGGCGGAAAAGGTATTAGCAGAAAAGAATGATGCCCTGCTGTCTGGTGAGATTGAAAGTGATCTGGATGCTTTGGATCATCATATCCGGGAGCCAAGGATGTACCGCTATACGGCACTGCTGGACAAGACGGCATGCCTGGCGGATTACATGGGACATCCGCTGATTCTGTATTCCGATCAGGATGCGGTCTTTGATGGGGCAAAGCATCTGATGGAAGAGACAGCCGTCTATCTGCAGGAGATGGTATCGGAAGGCAAAGCACTGCCTTTTTATACGATGTACCATGATATTCATCATGTGGCATCTGACTGTACAAAACTGCCGGAAGATCCCCTGACATCGAATATCTCTAACATTCAGGAAGTGCATGTGCCTAATGAACCGCTGGATATCAAATTAAAGCTGATTGATGTACCGGGAAAGAATGTCATTGTCCTGAATAAACGTGAACAGGATACTGTCAAGGATACATTGAAGCAGCTGAAGATCCGTTATCATGATCTGAAAGATGACGGTGAGATTCCGGATGGGATTTCCTTTTATACGGGTGAATATCCGGAAGGATTCCTGCTGGCAGATGCCGGTGTGGCAGTGTACACCTCCAATGAACTGTTTGAAGTGCGCCATCATCACAGCCGCTATGAGAAGAAGTTCTCTTCTGCTCAGGTGATTTCCGGTTATGATGAGCTGAATCCAGGTGATTACGTAGTGCATGCCCAGTATGGCGTCGGTCAGTATGTCGGTATTGAGAATCGTACGATTCAGGGTGTGCGCAAGGATTTCCTGAAGATTGTGTATCGCGGCGATGCCGAGCTTCTTGTGCCATTGGAACAGTTCAAGCTGGTACGCAAGTTTGTTTCACGTGAGGGTGTTGTACCGCGATTGAACAAGCTGGGCAGCGGTGAATGGGAGAAGACACGGGCGAAGCTGCAGGAGAATGTCAATCATATTGCCGACCGGCTGATCGCACTGTATGCCAGCCGTGAACAGCATATCGGCCATGCCTTTTCACCTGACAATGAAATGACAAGACGGTTTGAAAACAGCTTTCCGTATGAGCTGACACCGGATCAGCAGAAAGCGGTTGAGGATGTCAAGCGGGATATGGAAAGCGACAAGCCGATGGACCGTCTGGTGTGCGGGGATGTTGGCTTTGGCAAGACAGAAGTAGCGGTGCGTGCTTCCTTCAAGGCGGTGTCGGATGGCTATCAGACAGCCGTGCTGTGTCCGACAACAATCCTGGCTGAGCAGCATCTGCATACCTTCCAGAAGCGGTATGAGGGTTATCCGGTAACGATCCGTGTGCTGGACCGTTTCCAGTCTGCTCAGGATGTTAAGAATACACTGGAAGGGTTGAGCAAGGGTACCGTGGATATTGTCATTGGTACGCATCGTCTGCTGTCCAAAGATGTGCATTTCAAGCAGCTTGGCCTGCTGGTGGTGGATGAGGAACAGCGCTTTGGCGTGGAGCATAAAGAGAAGATCAAAGAGATGAAGAATGGCATCGATGTGCTGACATTGAGTGCCACACCGATTCCAAGAACCCTGCAGATGTCTTTGATCGGCATCCGTTCTTTGTCACAGCTGGAGACACCGCCCCGCAATCGCTACAGTGTGCAGACATATGTGGCAGAGAAGAATCAGGGATTGATTGTAGAAGCCATTGAGAAGGAGCTGGCAAGACATGGCCAGGTGTACTATCTCTACAACAACATCCAGCAGATTTACAATGTGGCAAGAACGCTGCGGCATCTTTTGCCGGAAGCACGGATTGGCATTGTGCATGGACAGATGGACCGTGAGGACATTGAGGATGCGATGATGCGGTTTACCAATCATGAAGTGGATGTGATGGTATGTACGACGATTGTGGAAAATGGCATCGATATTCCCAATGCCAATACGATCATCATCGATAATGCCCAGGATTTCGGCCTGGCACAGATGTATCAGATCAAGGGCAGAGTGGGACGTTCTGACCGTGAGGCATATGCGTATCTGCTGGTGCCGCCAAGGAAGCAGCTGTCTGAGGTGGCAGCGAAGAGACTGCAGGCGGTGCGTGAGTTTGCGACGATGGGATCCGGCTATAAGATTGCGATGCGGGATCTGACAATACGCGGTGCAGGTGATCTTCTGGGTCCGCATCAGTCTGGCTTTATTGATACGGTTGGTATCGATATGTACATTGAAATGCTGGAAGAAGCGATTCAGAAGAAGACGCATCCGGAACAGGAAGAAAAGAAACCTGCGACAGAAAAGCATGCGAATGTATCAGTATCCGGGTATATTCCAAAGAACTTCTCGGCGAATGATTATGATAAGCTGGATCTGTATCATCAGATTGAAAATATCAGGACAAGAGAAGAACTGGATGCGTATGCGGCCGGGATTGTGGACCAGTATGGAAAGCTGCCAAAAGCTGTGCAGACATTATTCCTGAAGAAGAAGCTGGATCTGTTATTGAATGAGCCGTATGTACAGAGTTACCGGGAAGTGAACGGACAGCCGCAGATCACGTTCTCTACCCTGTTTTCCTCACAGGTGGATGGTGTGAAACTGTTTGAGATTTTCTCCAATATTTCCAAGGATATCCGCATTCGGTATACAAATAATACGATTATTGCAACGCTGCCCAGAACCAAAGATGTGCTGGACATGTCGATTCAGGTGATGGAGTCAGCGTGGGAGGCAAGGAAGAAATGAGAATTGACAAATATTTGAAGGCTTCCAGAATCATGAAAAGAAGGACGATTGCCAATGAGCTTGCGGCCAATCAGCGGGTGGAAATCAATGGCAAGGCTGTCAAGCCTTCGCATGAGGTGAAGGTTGGCGATGTGGTGGCTGTAACCTTTGGGTCCAGACGGCTGGAGGTGCGCGTGCTGTCGGTGGAAGAGGCAAAGAAGAAAAAAGATGCCTCGTCAATGTATGAAATCATCGGGGAATCACGGGTTGGAGAAGCTTCCAAGGATTGAAGGTTTCTGCTGTGCGTGGTATAAAACTTGTGTATGGCACAGATCAGAAAGAGAAAAAAGAATAAGGCAAAGAAGCTGTCACCGCTGATGAAGCTGTTTTGCGTGGCAGTGATCTGCGTATCAGGATGGCTGATGTTTTCCGTGGCGAAGGAAGTTGTAACGACGGTAAGGCTGCGCAGCCAGCTGTCTGATGCGGAGAGCAAATATGCCCAGGTAAAGGCTGAGAATGAGAAGCTGACCGATCAGAAGCAGAAACTGCAGGATCCAGATTATGTGGAAAGCTATGCCAGATCCAATTACAATCTGTCAAAACAGGGTGAACAGATCTTCTATCTGCCTGAAGATACAAGCAAGTAATACGAAGAACAAAGACAGCGTGCCAAGGCACGCTGTTTTCATGTTACATATTGTTTTCTTTCAGCACGGGTTCAATATGTTCTTCATAGATGCGGTTGAGCCTGACACCGGTATCATTGATTTCTTCTTCATTCTGCAGTCCCTTGCGGACATAGAAAGAGCGGTAATCCAGCAGAAAGTCATTCAGGCTTTTCTCCGGAATATCAAAGAGAACGTCTTCCCCATTGTATACCGTTCTGACAATATACTTTGTCATGGTTTCCACAGTCTGTTTCAGAAACAGAAAATCTTTGGCACTGACTTCAAATGAGACCATTCTCTTCACCCCTTTTCCTCATTATAAGGCAGAATTGCATGAAAAAAGCACAGATTGTGATGAATCTGTGCTGTGTTCTGGTCATAGCGTGACGGTAATGTTATGCACTGGTTCAAAGGAGATGACTTTGTGCTCCATGATGTACTTTGCCAGGATTTCGACCATGGATTCACTGTATTCTTTGACAACCGGCGCTCTCTTTAACATGTCATAGTTGCCGCCGCCGGCAGCCCGGTAGTTATTGATGGCAAGCGTGAATTCATCATCATCCTGCACCGGTTTTCCGTTTCTCATCAGATCAGAGATTCTTTCACCAGGGTCATTGGCCACATGGATGGTATAGGAGATGCCATCCAGCATGTCATAGTTGTAATGCTGCGGCTTCGGATAGTCATACAGCGGATTGACGCCAATGGATCCCCCTGCTTTCAATGTGAAGAACTCAGCATCTTTTTCCAGATATTCCTTCAAAACCTTTCCGGTGACTTTCTTGACAACGATCGTATTGGGAAAGACATACGTGCTGACAAGGTCCCGCATCGTGATGTTCTTGTTAAACCCTTTGGCATGCAGGAACAGGGCATTGGCAGCCAGATCTGCACCAGTGAAGTCCATTGTTACCTTGTTCAGGAAAGTCACAACCTGTGACTTGTGCAGACGGGCTTCGTTTTCATCGGGGATGGTCAGATCCATGGTGGTTGTGCCAAGCGGTGTATCCAGCCATTTCTGGCATTCATCTTCCTCTTTCTGCACACGTTTCAGCATGTCTTCATCTGCCTTTGCGTCACAGTCGAGCAGATTGATTTCGATGTTATGAATTTCCGGGTAGATATCAATGCAGGCCAGCTGGGCACCATTGGCACTTGTCTGTGTATAGTACGTGTTGAACAGTTTTCCCTGCAGGCTGCGGTGCTGGTGGCCTGAGATCATGATATCAATGCCGGCAACTTCCCTGATCATCTGGTATGCCTGGTTTTCACCCGTGAGATCCTCGGTTGTTTCACCTGTCTGAAGATCACGCTCAAAGCCGCCATGGTACATACATATGACATAATCTGGATTTTCCAGACGGCGGATACAGTCTACTGTCCTGCGGGCTGCCTCAACGGCATCCACGAAACGGCTGTGCGCAATGTGGTCTTTCTTTTCCCAGTGCGGGATGTATTTGGTTGTCAGGCCAAACAGGGCAATGCGCACACCATTGATTTCACGCAGAACATAGGTTGGCCCATAAGGCTTGCCATGGAACAGCCAGTTATTGGTGATACAGGGGGCCTTCAGGTTCTGCAGGTGCATCATCAGTGCTTCCTCACCATAGTTGAAGTCATGGTTGCCGACGTTGACATAGTCATAGCCGATTTCATTCATGACCGTGGTGACCGGGGAGACATCATCAGGATGATCTGTATAGTGATAGAACATCAGCGGTGAGCCTTCCAGCACATCGCCATTATCCAGAATCAGAGTATTTTCATCCCTGAGGGAATCAATCATGGTTTTGATGCGGCCAAAACCAATATTTGCATTCATGCCGTCAGCGTAGCTGTACGGAAAGATATAACCATGGACATCAGATGTTGCCAGAATTCGGATTCGTTTCATAAATAATCTCCATCAGGCCTGTATTATAGCGCATCAACTGGCGAATCAGACAGTTTTCGGGTATGCTTGTCATCGTATGAATGAAAAATGGTTATTTCGCAAAGAACTGAATTTTCGTGATCTTGGCGGTCTGCCCACCAAAGATGGAAAAAAAGTCAAAGCAGGATATTTTTATCGCAGCAGCGGTCTGTATTTGCTCAATGAACAGGAAAAGCATGAATTAACGCAGATGGGAATCAGAGCGGTGCTGGATCTGCGTACAAAGCAGGAGATTCAAAGAAAGCCGGATCCGGACCTGCCGGGGATCAAAATGTTGCAGCACTCGGGGGTTGTGTCTAAGGGCGGTGAGGATATCGACTTTTCACCAAAAGGCATGATGAAGACCGGCAAGGATGCGGCCGAACAGAAAGCAAAGCTGACAGCGTATTACCAGGAGATGCCCTTTGGCAATCAGGCCTTCCAGGTTCTGTTTGATGAGATCAAAGCCGGTGATGTGACGATTCTGTTTCACTGCGCCACGGGCAAAGATCGAACCGGTGTGGCAGCGATGTTATTACTGCTGGCACTGGGATGTGATGATGAGACAGTCTTTCAGGATTATATCTATTCCAACGAATGCAGAAAGCCATTCATTGATGGCAGTATGAAGGGACATAAAGAACAGATTGCAAAGAATCCTGAACTGCAAGAACTGCTGCAGATGAAGGATGGTGTTTCAGAGAAGATTGGCAGAGATGTCATTGCCAATATCCATCACAGGTACCCTGATCTCAATGAATTCTTTGAGAAAGAATATGGTCTGAGCAGGAAGGATCTGCAGGATCTGAAAGATAAGTATACGGAATAAGAAAGCGCATGGAAAAAAGAGGTGCCGCACTCATATGAAAGTGAGTGGACATCTCTTTTTAATGATGATGGCCGTGTTTGTGTCTGTTCTCTTTGAGATCTTTGCCATTCATGTGGTCACTTAACATAGGCAGGATGTTAAACAGGCATCTTGCCCGGTTATGCCAGTCATGCATTTCACCATCACAGACGCCATATGTGACATTGATGCCTGGCTTTCCCGGTTTTCCAACCTGGAACATGTCCCCTTCACTGATCAGGCTTTGTACCATGGTATCCATGAGTGGATATGCTTCATACTCTGAGCCGGTAGCCAGGTAGAGATAAAAATCTTTACCGGTATATCCCTGCTCTGTAATTTTCTGTTTCAGATATGCGGCTGCCCAGTCTCCTTCCTGTGTATTGACCAGATTTGACCAGTAGATGGGGCCTGAGAAGTCAATGAAACAGGAAAAGATGTCCATGCTGTCCATCATCCGGTAAAGTGAGGTAACCCCTCCCATCGAAAAACCGCCGAAGGCTCTGTGCGTGCCGGAATTCTGCAGTCCTGCTTCATCGGTTGTTTCAGCATACGTGGAATAGGTACTTTCAATGGCTGGAATCAGATCATTGCGCAACTCCTGTCCGAATGGCTCCAGCAGGCTTGTGTCCATGTTATCTGTATCTTCATCCTGGTTATTGTCGTAGTAGGTAGGACACACCACGATCACAGGCTGAATCGTATGATCTTCGATCATATGGTCCAGCATATACTTCACTTCTCCTGGCTGTGAGGGAGATCCCAGCCAGACATTGATATCGCCGCCATAGCCATGCATGAGGTAAAGAATGTCGTACTGCCTGTCTGGCGTATAGCCATAAGGCGTATAGACAACCGCATACTTGGTTTCCTCTGACATATCTTTGTCATAGTTTTTTGTCTGATACTGAAAGTACTGCAGTGTCCCACTTTCTTTTGTTTCCAGGAAAAAATCATTCGGAACCGCATGCAGGTCCATCATGTTTTCTTTTACATCCTTCTGCCAGGTCGTGTAGTCTGGTGTGATTGGTTCGCCTGCAGAGTTGGTTTCCGTCGGTGCAGTGCTTCCTGAGATGCATAATACCGGAATCAGGATCAGAATCAGAAGGATACGTTTCATAGAGACAATTGTATACCAGAAGAAGAACAGATATTTTGCCTGCAGAAACTGTCACTGCGTATTTTCGCCTGTTTCTGTGCCGTTCATCTGTGCACTGATCATGGGCAGAATGTCATACAAGGTTCTTGCACAGTTATGCCAGTCATGATATTCATCATTCCCGACACTGTATGTGACATTGACACCATCCTGGCCAGACTGTCCGAAGTGGAAAAGATCATTCTCTTTCAGCATGCTTTCCACCATCAAATCCATCAGCGGATAACCTTCATCCTTTGAGCCGGTAGCCAGATACAGATGAAAATCCTGATCGGTATAGTCCTCTTCCAGGATCTTTTCTTTCAGATAGGAGCCAGCCCAGTCACCGGTTTCCGTGTTGACAAGGTTTGACCAGTAAATGGGACCGGAGAGGTCAAGGAAACAGGAGAACAGATCCATGTCGTCCATTAAGCAGTAAAGTGTTGTGACACCGCCCATGGAGAAGCCGCCAAATGCTCTATGGGTGCGGGATGCCTGCAAGCCTTGTTCATCGACAGAATTGGCATAGGTGGAGAAGGTGGATTCAATGGCAGGAATCAGATCATTGCGCAGCTCCTGTCCAAATGGCTCCAGCAGGCCCGTGTCTACATTATCCGTCATCTCATTTTCGTTGTTGTCATAGTAAGTGGAACAAACCACGATCATTGGTGCAATGACCTGATCCTGAATCAGATGGTCCAGCACATACTTCATTTCGCCAGGTGCCTCAGGTGAACCAAGCCAGGAATAGATGTCGCCTGTGTAGCCATGCATGAGATACAGGATGTCATACTGCTGATCAGGTGAATAGCCATATGGTAAATAGACGACGGCAAGCTTGGTTTCCTCTGTCATATCCTTGTCATAGTTTTTTGTTTCATAGGAGAAATACTGCAGATTACCGGATTCTTCAATCGGATCAAAGTAATCATCCGGCAGATCCTGCATGCCCAGCATGACAGCTTTGACATCTTCCTGCCATGTTGTATAGTCCGGGTTATAGGGCTCCCCCACTTCGTTGGTTTCCTGTGGCAGAAAACTGTCTGGTGTACTGGCGGGAAGGCTGTTGGTAATCGAATCAGGTATGCTGCTTGTATTTGAGGCTGTTGTTTCCGGTATCCTGCTGCCAGATAAAAACAGAACTGGAATTAGAATCAATATCAGTATGATGCGTTTCATCATACGTATTGTATGTCAAAAGAAAGAAGCAGGACTTTTTGTTTTCTGAACATTTCATCGCTCTATATGGCATCCTGGGGAGATGATCGGGCAAAAGAAAAAGCTGGCTTTTGCCAGCTTGTGATGCTTATTGTCTGCCTCTTGCCAGTCTTGCCCGGATCTTGGTGGAGCAGTACTCGATGATCAGTACCAGGATGATGAGGGCGAGCAGGAAGGACCCGACCATGCGCCATCTGCGTCCAGAGATGGCAATGACCAGGGATGCACCAATGCCGCCGGCACCGATGAGGCCGAGGGTTGTGGCATCCTTGAGGTTGATGTCGAAACGGTAGATGACCGTGGAAACAAAGGATGCGGACAGCTGAGGCAGAATGCCGCAGCGGATCTTCTGGAAGGTTGTGCAGCCTGCCGCGTCCAGTGATTCCAGAATACCTGTATCCAGGTCTTCAATGGCCGTGATGTACATCTTGGAGATCATGCCGATGGAGCAGATGGACTGGGTGACAACACCGCAGAAGGCACCTGGTCCGGTGACTCTGATGAGCATCAGTGCCCATACCAGTGATGGAATGGTTCTGATCAGCAGGATCAGCAGACGGAAGATGGCTGCGATGGGCTTTGGTACGATGTTGTTGGAAGCCAGGAATGAAATCGGGATGGACAGGATGCCGCCAAACAGAGTTCCCAGAATGGCGATGGCGATGGTCTGTGCTGTCAGGTAGAGAACACCGTCATGGCTCATGTCTGTCAGTAAGGACCAGTCAGGGTGTGTTAAGCCATAGACCGTACCTTTGGCAATATCTGCACCGGATTCGACGATGCCGGTGAATTGGATGCCGGATTTGGACCAGACAACCAGGGCCAGCAGGATCAGGAAGGCAATGAGTCTTGCCACGAAGTGGCGCGGGCGGTTGTCGTATACTTCTTCTACTGTGAGTTTCTTTTCAGACATTGCGCACCTCCTCAGGACAGTTTTTCACGCAGCCAGTCGCTGAAGAAGTCGATGAAGACAACGACAACGAACAAGGACAGCAGTACCATGCCAAGTCCTCTGTAGTCACGCCAGCCGACGCGTTCTGAGATCAGTAAGCCAAGGCCGCCGGCACCGACATAGCCAAGGATACTGGAAGCACGAACATTCATCTCGAAGCAGTACAGAGAGTGGGAAAGATAGGTCGGAAGGATCTGGGGCATGCATGCGGCCCAGAAGGCTTCCAGAGTTGTGGCACCGAAGGATGTCATGGCTTCAAACGGTTTCATATCGATCGTTTCGATGGATTCATAGAGCATCTTGGCAACAACACCGATGGTGAAGATGGTGATGGCCAGGAAGCCGGCATAGGTGCCCATGCCATACATCAGGGCAAAGATGTTTGCGATGATGAGGGTTGGCACGGAACGCGTGATGGCCAGGATGAAGCGCAGGATGGAGACGATGACTTTGTTGTGGCAGATGTTGCTGGAAGCAAAGATGGCCAGCGGCAGGGCAATCAGACAGCCCAGCACTGTTCCAAGCAGTGACATCTGGATGGTATCCAGCAATGGTTTGACGACTTTCGGGAAATAGGAGAAATCGGGCTGAAAGATCTGGCTCATGATGACGCCGAGTTCATGGCCGCGCTTGATGAGGATGCCGAAGTCGAAGTCGGTGACCTGGAGGGAGATGATGACGACAACCAGCAGGATGAGTGTGATCAATGGTGTCCGTGAGCGTGGTCTGTCAACTGTGTGGCCGTTGTCCAGAACAATGTGTTCCGGTTTGAAGATGCGGTCAAACAGAGGTGCTTTCTTTTCGATTGCTTTCTCGCTCATGCGGTTTTCACCTGTGGATCTGTGGATTTAGGAACAACTTTTCCGTTATATACCTGATCCAGTACATCTTTGGTTACCTTGTCAGCAGGTCCGTCATAGACGACATGGCCGGCACGGATACCAATGACTCTTGTGGCGTATTTCAGGGCAAGGTCAACATGGTGGATGTTCAGCAGGATGGTGATGTTCATATCCTTGTTAATCTTGGCAAAGTCGCTCATGACAACATCAGCCATGATCGGATCCAGTGATGCGACCGGCTCATCGGCGAGGATAATGGACGGGTTCTGGTTCAATGTTCTTGCCAGGGCAACACGCTGCATCTGGCCGCCGGACAGCTCATCACATCTGCTGTAAGCCTTGTCGAGAATGTTAACTTTGTCCAGTGCTTCCAGAGCCTTGATCTTCTGGTCTTTCGAATAGATGGAAAACAGTACTTTGTACCAGGGCATATCCGGTACATTGGCAGTCAGAACGTTATTGATGACCGTTGCACGGGAAATCAGGTTGAAGGACTGGAAGATCATGCCAACCTTTCTTCTGAACCGGCGCAGTGCCTTTCCCTTGAGGGTCATGACGTCAACATCATCGACGATCAGCTGACCATCGGTGATATCAATCATGCGGTTGATGGTGCGGATCAGTGTGGACTTGCCGGCACCGGACAGACCGATGATGGCAACGAACTCTCCCTGTTCAATCTTCAGATTGACATGCTGAAGACCTTTAGTGCCATTTGGATACGTCTTGGAAACATCATTGAATTCAATCATTTATGTGTATTCTCCAATTTTCTTTTGAAACAACACAATTATATAAGAAAGCGTATCTGGCGCAATAAAAACCGGTAGGAATATAGCCTGTAAAGCCATGCATTCCGTGCATCCTGTCATATCTTTACAGACCAGAAAGGATACAAAAAGCCATGCATATCTGCATGCATGGCTTGATGTAAATCAATTGTTCAGGCTCAGTTGCCGGAAACTTCCTTCAGACCTTCACGGATGGAGTCATAGTCAGAATCGTTGGCCTTCTCATAACCTGTATGAGAGTAGACAGCGAAGATCTTCTTGCCTTCATCAGTGCCGGCGATCTCCATCATAGCATCCTGGAATGCGGAGATGAAGTCGTCGTTGTAGATGTCCGGGTTAGCCTTTGTGACTGCAACTGTATCGTTGTAGATCTTGTCGGTAACGCCGATGACACTCATTTCGTTCCAGATGGAATCGGATCTGCCGAAGCCCTGGATACCTGTGGAATCCTGCTCAGTTGTCGGTGTTGTCCATGCCTGCTCATAGTCCATACGGCCATCAGCGTAGCAGAGAACGACATCAACGGAACCTGCAGCAGCCTCAGCAAAGGCTGTCGGATAGTTTGTCTGTGTTGTGTTGGAGAGATCAGAGATCTTCTTGCCGTCATAGTTCTGCATCAGCCACAGAGACGGGAAGATATAGCCAGAGGAAGATGTTGTGGATGCGACTGCCCAGCTTGCATTGTTCAGATCGTCCCATGTCAGCTTTTCACCAGCTGCAACCTTGGCAGCAAGTGCCTTGCCCTTCTCGGACGGTCCGGCATAGATCAGGCCTCTATAGTAAGTGACAGGCTCACCGGTAACACGTGTTGTCTTGTTGGCATCGCCGTTCCATGTTGTAGGATCGGTGGAGTCGTTGGACAGAGCGTCACGTGTAGCTGTGAGAACAACCTGTGTCTCATCAGAATACTGTGCATAGGTACCTGCCGGCAGCCATGCAATGTCAACAGAACCGGAAGCCAGAGCCTCGCCTGTGACGTTGTAGTCAGAACCAGCACCAACGGTGATATCAATCTTGCCGATGTTGTAGCCCTTTTCCTTCATGGCGTCGATCAGAAGCTGCGGCAGATCTGTTGTCTGCTTCAGAATTGTCTCAGCATCACGAGAAGGTACGAACTGCATCTTGATCTCATCGATGTCCTTGGATCCGGATGCAGCTGTGGAAGAAGCAGCGGCACTGCCTCCGCCGCAGCCAGCCAGCATGGCAGCGGCCAGAAGTGAAACGGTAACCTTTTTAATGTTCATAATTCCTCCCTTTGAATTGAACATGAGAATGATAGCACATGGAAAGTTTTCGAAGAATAAATTTTGGGTAAAGAATGCGGCAGATACGCTTCTACGACGTGAAGAAATCAGAATCTTGCAAAAAGTTTTCATGTAACAAATTGCATTTTCTGCCTGTGACGGGAGATTGACATTCTGCTGGATGTGTTTTTGTGCATGTAAGCGATTGCGCGTGTCCAACAGGCATTTTCTTATACTATAATGAAGCGTGTAGAAGGAGAATACATATGGGAAAACCAGTAGTATTAGTTGTAATGGATGGCGTTGGCTGGACTGAGAAAGACCATGGCAATGCTGTTCTGCATGCGTATAAGCCGCAGATTGATGAGCTGATGACCAAGTGGCCGCACACCACGATCAAGGCATCGGGTGTTGCAGTTGGTCTGCCGACTGACAAGGACATGGGCAACTCTGAGGTTGGCCACAATGCTCTTGGCTGCGGTCAGATTTATTCGCAGGGTGCCAAGCTTGTCAATGAGTCGATTGAATCCGGCAAGATCTATGAGTCTCAGGCATGGAAGGATGCTGTGAAGTATGCCAAGGAACATGATGGCAAGCTGCATTTTATTGGTCTGCTGTCTGACGGCAATGTGCATTCGAATATCAATCATCTGATTGCCATGCTGAAGGAATCCAAGAAGGAAGGACTGAAGCAGGTACGCGTGCATGCCCTTCTGGATGGCCGTGATGTACCGGAGACAAGTGCTCTGCAGTATGTCGATCAGCTGGAAGATGTCATCAAGTCTTTGAATGATGACAATTATCATTGTGCGATTGCCTCCGGCGGCGGCCGTATGGTCATTACGATGGACCGTTATGAAGCTGATTGGGGCATGGTTGAGAAAGGCTGGCACATCCATGTGATGGGTGATGGCAGAAAGTTCTCTTCTGCCCGTGAGGCTATTGAGACATACCGCAAGGAAGGCGGCTATACTGATCAGTATCTGCCGGGCTTTGTGGTAGCTGACAAGGATGGCAATCCGGTTGGTACGATTGATGATGGCGATTCGGTCATTCTGTTTAACTTCAGAGGTGACCGTGCTGTTGAGATTTCTAAGGCCTTTGACTACATGAACAAGGGCTTCAATGCATTCGATGAGGTCAAGAAGCCGAAGGTATACTATGCAGGCATGCTGCAGTATGATGGCGATCTCAAGCTGCCTGAGCACTTCCTGGTAGAACCGCCGCATATTGAGCATACAATGAGCGAGTATCTGGTTCAGAAGGGTGTGCACAGCTTTGCATGCTCTGAGACTCAGAAGTTCGGTCATGTGACATACTTCTGGAATGGCAACCGTTCTGAGAAGTTCTCTGATGAGCTGGAAGACTGGGTTGAGATTCCTTCCGATATCATTCCGTTTGACAAGAAGCCTTGGATGAAGGCCTGCGAGATCACAGATAAGATGGTTGAGGCTATTGCCTCTGGCAAGTATCAGTTCCTGCGCTGCAACTATCCGAATGGCGATATGGTCGGTCATACCGGCAACTATGAGGCAACCATGATTGGTGTCGAGTCTGTTGACCTGATGCTGAGAAGACTGATGGATGCCTGCAAGAAGTATGACTACACACTGATTGTCACAGCAGACCATGGCAACTCCGATGAGATGTATGACAAGGGAACAAATCCGGATGGCTCACCAAAGCCGAAGACATCTCACTCTCTGGCCAGAGTTCCGTTTGCCATCTATAATGGTCCGGAAGGAACAGAGATGAAGGAAGGAGACGACTTCGGCCTGGCAAATGTTGCGGCTACTGTCGTCAAGATCCTTGGTTATGAGAAGCCGGAATGGTGGCTTGAATCCATCATTAAATAAGCTGGGAAATCATGGGGTGCAGGGTACGCATTTCAGTTCTGTGTTTTATTGAAAATCACTCCTGCTTCAAACAAGATTTGAGCCAGCACAAGTAATATACAGGCTCTGTCATCGTTTTGATGACAGAGCTTTTTGTATTTCTGATATTATCTATCCGAAATATCGAATGCTTATGTCTTATAATTGCTTGCTTTGTTAAATCCCTATAAAACTTGTACGCATTCATGAGTCGTTTGCCTTGTTTCTACAGCATAAAATGGATAATATTTACCATTATAAGGGGAGGAAACAATGAATCTGTTAAAGCAAATAAAGAAAATTGCAGCTGTAGCAGCATCCTCTGCAATTGTCATAGGATCCCTTATGCCTTCCTGGCAGATTAATGCATTGGATAATACAGTAAATACAAAGAAAGCAGAGAATATAGCTGCGGATGTGACGACAGATACATCCGCTTTTGATCTTTCTACGGCTGTATATGATGGCGATAAAACATATATTACAGGCGCTGTGATTAAGTACAAGACACAAGGCGGAAACTGGACAGATGTCAGTACATCAGCAAATGTACCGGCTGATGCAGACTTACAGATTACAGTAACATACGCAGGTGTGCCTTCAAGTATCATAAAGAATAATTACAACAGAACACTGGTTTATTCACTTCCAGAGCTTATGATTGATCCTGTCGTTTCAAGTGACACCATTCTTAATGAAAATAATCAGTCAATTGGCACAATCACTGCCGATACTGCTGATAAAATGATAAAAATGACATTTGTAGACTCTCATTTGGCAGAGAGCACAATCAGTGGTTCGTTTACATTTACTGCCAGGGCAGATAAGTCGAAAATCACATCGCCGGTCACATCTGTAAAAATCGGAGATCAGGAGATCAAAATTGATTTTGAAGATCATCCGGATGCCAGGCTTGGTGAGCTTTCCGTAAAAAAGTCTGATCCTGTATTTATCCCGATTGCTAACAATAATAAAAAAGGTTATCTCGAATATCAGGTGACAGTTACTGCCGGTAATACAGATATGCCGGATGTTGTTGTGGCTGATATGCTTTCTGACGATACCAGCTGGCTGCTGGCAGATAGCAATACACCATACAATGGACTTAACCTGAATACGGAGATGACGTTGTCAGACAGTTCTTCAGATGGTGAGCCATATGAAAAGCTGGATACAGTTTCCTCTGGACATGGTACTGTGACATACACAGATGCTGATTTACCTGATTCTTCAAAAGCAAAACATGCATGGCTGAAGTGGAATATCGGCAGCATGAAAGCGAATGAGTCCCGAACTCTTACCTATCGTGTAATACTCAATGAAAATGCAGTAGGACTTTCTAACAAGTCATCGGTGAAAAATACCGCTGTACCTTATTCGATGTCATATAAACACACGGGAGACAGCAGCACATTCGTCCCCAAAACATCTGTTACAGTGTCAAAATCAGTTGGCGATGTTGTTATTAATGAAAATAATACAATAACTATTCCTTATACGATTAATGTGACTGTTCCTAATGACAGTACATGGGTATTGAGAAATCTGAAGTTAAATGACATGGTTGGAAGGCCTGATCTTAAAGGTGATATAGGGACAATTTCAAATCAGGATTTGATCAAGTATTCTGCGAAATTAGATAACTTCAGAGTAGATGGAAAGACAGATGGGTTCAGTGTAAATGTCTATAATACTGGAGCAACATACAGTCCAAGCTTTGATATGTATTTCGGTGATGTTTATCCCGGCGAAACAAAGAAAATCACATATGATCTAACTCTGAATAAAGATATTCTGACCACCAGCAGCGGTGTACTTTCCATATTGAATAGTGCATTCTTTTATTCGGATGATTTTAAAGCTGGTGATAAAACAGTGGGAAAATTTTATAACCAGTACCTTGGTTATGCACCTGTTGTAAAGACCGTCCAAAACAAACAATGGACTAGAAAACTGGCTGGTGACAAATTAAAATCAGATAGCACTTTATCAATGAGAGATATTCCAGTATATGAATACGACAGTCAGGCAAATTCATGGGTGAAGTCTGAAAGTGCACCTTCATCATATGTAGTTCCATCTGGCAGCTATAAATATCAGGTTGTAGTCAATGAAAAAGGGGACTGGGATGTTTCTTCAGCAACCATGCATGATGCTTTCAGCAATCAATATTTGCAGTACAAAGGCTATTTAAAGCTGGACTATTATGACAAAGGTGTTAATACAGATTCAGGCAATGCACAGAATGCGGTTACGCAATTACAAAAGCTAACGCCGAAAAAGAGTGTTTGGCTGAAAGTAGATGGATTATCTGAGTTTTCTATTATTACCTCCAGTATTAGTTCGGACTTTAAGCAAGGTGCGTATTTATTGACGTATTATGCTGCAGGTAACAATCTGCAGGAGATTACGCAGACCAAAACAGATAATTCTTTTACTCTTTCCGGTAATTTATATGGCCCGGTTGGTGACCATTACGCAGCAGTACCGACAAAAATGAACGGAATTATCGTAAAAGCTTCCGTGGTCGTAGACGGCGATATCAATTATCAGGCTAAAAAATCCGGCTGGTATTTTGACAGCAAAAAAGATAGCCCTGATTATTCCAGTGGTTCTCTGTATTGGGTGATTGATGTTTCAGGCGAAAAAGTACCAGCAGGTACTGAATTGATCGATGGAACGGATGAAAACAGTTTGATTCGTGGATCATCACTGGTTGGTATTTATGTCGGATCTATGCCAGGCCAGAAGAACTTCACTGATCAATATAGTTCTATTGATGATGTGACGTCTGATTTGCAATCAAAACAGAACCTGACGCCTTTGACCACAGATGACTATGAAATAATTAAAACGGGAAAAGCAGATGATAATAGAAACCTGGTTATCAGACTGAAACAAGATATTACGATGCAGGATAATCAGCATATGTATATTGTTGTCAGAACGGCAGCTAATTCCAAAGCAGTGAGCAGTAATAAAGCTCAAAAATTAGTGTTTACAAACAGTCTCTATATTCAGGATGCAGGACAGACTTTGAAATATCTGAAAAATACGGCATCAATTATAACTGCTGCGGGAGGCTCAAACTACAAGCAGGGCATTGCTGTAATGGCAAAGGATCAAACTGGGTGGCATAACCTCAGTGAAAAAGGCACTTATCAATCAGCAAGCTGGCCTGTCAGCAGCAGAGGTGTGGATAGAATTATTAAAGATAATTCGCTTCCAAATGGTACATATCTCGATTGGCACATTAAGATTAACTATGGAGCAAATCAGGAAGGAACAGTAACTGTCAGGGACACGCTTCCTGATGGCGTTGAACCGGTATATGTCAGATATTTTTGGGCAAAGGGAAAAGGTCTGGATATTACCATGCCTGAAATAACTGATGACCGCATCAATGAGCAGGACTGGAAAGATATTGGTCTGAAAAATACTAATATCGATGCAAGTACGACAATAAAGCGTGATGCTCATGCATATTACAATGCTTCAACACATGAAATATTGTTTGATGCTGCGAACTTGCAGAAAGCGTCTCAATTCAGTTCGGACACAGCGGATGCATACTCTCTTGAAGTTCAGATTCTGGTGCATGTAACGGATCCAGGTTTTAATAACAGTCAGGTATCATCCAAAACATTCAAGAATACGATGACAATATCTCAGGGAGACAAGATCATCACGAATGATGAAGCTTCTCTAACTGCGGCTGCTCCGAAGATTGCAAAGAGTATGCACAAAGAAAGCGGAAACAAGGTTTCGTTTACGCTGACTGTTAATCCGTATGGCAGTGATCTGGTAAAAGGTTCTGATTCGATTACATTAATCGATGAAATGGATGGAACGCTCGATTTTGATCCAGACAGTATTGTTGTCAGAGAAGGAGACACTTCCGGTAAGATTCTTACCAATGTGACTGCATCGATTTCAGATATTTTAGATTCCAGTGGTAATGCGACTGGCAAACATAAATTATTACTGGTGCTTCCTGACAGTAAAAAGCTGACAATTCAATACACTGGCATTATTACCATTAAGCCTGGAGAAAATGTATCTTTACATGTCGTTAATAAGGCTTACTGGCTTGGCTTCAGTACAGATACTCCGCAAATTGATGATTCAAGTATCAAATACAATACTTCAGCGATATCCTGGTCGAATAAGGAACCTTCAATCAGGATTGTAAAGTATGATAAAAATCAAATTTCAAAAAAGCTTGCTGGAGCAACGTTCAGTATTCAAAAGGCTGTATATAATCCGGATAAACAAAAATGGGAAGCGGATTCTTCCGAAGGAACTTTTGAGGCTGTAACTGGTGATGGCAATAATGGGTCGACACTTGGCGAACTGATCTTCAGTTCAGATAGTGACAAGAATACAACGAAACCAAATTTCATGCAGTTCAATACTGTGTATATGATTCAGGAAACCAAAGCTCCGGACTGGTATCAAAGTGATAACACAATCTATTATGTGGAAATTGCAAGGCTTGATACGAACACCTGGACATATGATGATCGTTCAGAAGATGAGCAGAAGGGTGTGACCGTTTACTATGGCGGAACTCTTTATACACAAAATGTTTACAACAAGAAGGGTTCCCTGCTGGTGACAAAGAACTTCAAGGATATCATGGGGAATGATGTTACGGGAACTGATATTCCAGATGGTACATATTCCTTTGGACTGTATAATCATGCGTCACCTTCATCGACTGACAAGCCGCTGCAGACACTGGATATCGTTTCGCAAAGCGGAAACTATTCTTACTATCTGACGTATGATGTATGGAATTTAACAAAAGCTCGTGAAGACCAGCCATTGTTCGTTGATCTGGCAGTAGGTGCAAAGTTTTATGTTTATGAGCTTGATGTAAATGGGCATGCGGTCAAACAGTATGACAGCAGGAATCTGACATCTTCGTTTACAGCACAGAATGGATTGTCATATGAGGCAAGGTATTCGAACGCCACTAATGAAGTTGTGATTCCGGATACAGGAAATGGTGAAGTGACAGTCACGAATCAGAGGCACTTTGAATATGAACCGGTAACGGGTGTCAGGCTCACTGATGACAAGCTGCTTTCCTGGGCATTGGTACTGGTAGTAGGAATATTCTTGACGGGGCTGCTGAAGCGTATGGGAAAAGATATGTGAAATGAGTGAAGCAAAGCAGCATACAAATTCCAGATCAAAGAAAAACAAGTCGCTGAAGCAAGGCTATATCAGGTTGCTGATCAGAGCATTACTGCTTATCCTGGTGATCTGGCTGAGCTTCTCAAAGATTCTGTTTCTCAAACGGGTGACAGGATCGGCCATGTTTCCGGCACTCAAAGATGGTGATCTGACTCTTGGATTCCGGCTGGATCGGAATTACCAGTCAGGAGATATTATTCTCTACACAGTTGATGGGACGGAGCACTTCGGGCGTGTACTGACAACCGCAGGCAATACGGTTGAAATGGATGGTAGCGGCGATGTCAGGGTAAATGGTATTTCCGAAAGCGGAGAGATTCTGTTTCCCACTACGGATACCGGTACATTGCAGTATCCCTATACGGTTCCGGAAGGCACGGTATTTGTGATGTGCGATCACCGGACTGAAACAAAAGACAGTCGTACCTATGCCGCCATACCGGTAAGACAGATTAAAGGAAAAGTATTATCCTTCCTACGCAGACGGGGACTATAGATGATATGAAGGAAAAACAGAGGAAAGAGCATATGAAAAGAGGAAAGACTTTGTGGAAAACACTGGTCAGTGCTTCAGCTGCACTGACACTTGCAGCAGGTGCATTTACGCCGGCTTTGGCAGCAGATACGGATACAGGCACGGCTAATACTACCGGAACATTTCCAGACGGCGCATTGTCGAAAAAATATGCACTGGAAACAGAGCTGGATGCTGGTACAGCAATCAGTCCGGCAGAAACATTTACATTCACAAAAGCTGATCTTTCTGGTGTAAATGATACAGGATATTCAGGCATTGATGATGATAAAATTCCGACAGACATAAAGACAATCAGTATTGGATCTGCAGTTTTTGAAGCAGGAAAAGCAAACGCAAGTGAAACAGATACAGCTTCTGTCGTTCCAATTACGATTCAAGCAGCTGATATCAGCAAGTATCAAAAACCGGGAACGTATTATTATGACTTTACAGAACAGACAGGTAATACGGCAGGTGTAACATACAGCACAGATGTGTATCGTGTTGTTCTTCCGGTGATTGCAGTTGGTGATGATGATACTTCCGGCAATAAGAGTCTTGCCTTTGACATGAGCAACATTCATATTGTCAAGGGAACAAATAGTAATGGAAAGTACACATTCCCAACGACTGATACCGGCTTCCAATATAAGATTGATCGTATTGAAAATACATATACTGCCGGAGGTCTGGCGATTAAAAAAGTTGTGAAGGGAAAAGCAGGTGATGTCAATCAGACTTTTACAGTAACAGTCAAACTCACAGCTCCTGCCTATCGGAATGTAAAGTCTCAGCTTAAATTATCTTCCACAAATGCGCCGGCCGACAATGTTGTTTCTGTGGATGGTAAACCATTGACTGCTGATGCAAATGCAGCTGCAGATGCAGCCAGAACATATACAATTTCCTCAGACGCAAAGGGCTGGGATTCGAAGACAATCCAATTTAGTGTCAAGAATGGTACGACCTTCGAAGTTGATAATATTCCTGCCGGTGTAACCTATACTGTTAGCGAAGCTGCAGGTTCTTATCATGCTGTATTCCGTACGAGTGATGGTACGGAACTTGCTTCCGTTTCTGATGGCAGCGGAACGATCACAACCAAAAATGCAGCAGTGATTGATAAGACAGTCCAGGGGATTGTAATTGTCAATAACAAGGATATTAACATGGATACTGGTGTTTTCCTGAACAACATGCCATATATTGTGCTTGTGGCAGCTGCAGGAATTGCACTTGTATTCTTCATGAAGAATCAGAAACATCAGGAGCAGGAGTAATATTCTTTGATGCGTGTGACAGTGAAGCAAAAACGGAATGAGAGATCATGGCAGGAAAGGCTGCTGGTGATCTTGAATCGGACGTTGAATGCGGTCATTGTCGTTTGTCTTCTGATTGTGATGGGATACAGTGTGTATGCCATCTGGGACAATAACAGTGTGTATGATGCAGCTTTACAGCTGCATGTTCAGCTGAAGAAAATCAGACCGGATGAGAAGAAGCCTTCATTTGCAGAAGTGCTGAAGATCAATCCGGATACAGTTGCCTGGGTGACCATGGATCATACGGAAATCGATGATCCGATCGTGCAGGGATCAGATAATGCCGAGTATCTGAACAAGGATATCTATGGTCAGTTTTCTCTGGCCGGGACGTTGTTTCTGGATACGAGGTGTGATTCTTCATTCACGGACAGATATTCGCTGGTTTACGGACATCACATGGATCGTCATGAGATGTTTGGAGATCTGGATCTGTATCTGGATCAGGATTTCTTTGATCAGAATGACAGTGGCACATTGATGGTACCTGGTACTACATATGCTTTGACGGTTGCAGCGTGTATGGTTGTAAATGCCAGTGATGAGTGGGTGTTTGAACCATTGCATGTGGATGCAGATGAGCAGGGGTTCCTTCGCTATGTAAGTCAGATGAGCAAGTATCAGCGGCAGGATGTATTGACTAAGGTCTCTGATTCACCGGATCAGTATGGACTGTTATGCCTGTCTACCTGTTCTGCGTCGGCAGACGAGGCAAGAACGATTGTGCTTGCCGTATATGAAAGAAAGTGATGGAAAGGAGAGCGTAATGAAGAAGTGGATTAGAAATATCATCATGACAGTGATGACTGTGATGATGGCAGTGGCTCCTGTGAGAGTTGCTGCAGAATATGTGACTGTCCTTTCAATTCCGGTCACATGGCAGAAAAATGATCTTCTTTCTGAGCAGAAGTATACGGTAACGCTGTCTGCTGTGACACCGGATGCACCGATGCCGCAGGGCAGTGTGGATGGTGTGAATGTGGTTTCGCTTGAAGATAATTCGTCTTTGGCTCTGCAGATCCAATACGCTGCACCAGCAGAATACTGGTATACATTGACGGCTGAGCGAAAAGACGGCAAACAGATTGCCAGCTATGCACTGCATGTGATGGTCGTCAATGGATCAAATGGCAGCCTGGAAGCCAATATGACAGTGCGCCAGGGATCAAAAGAAGGTGTTAAGACAGATCAGATTGTACTGAAGGATGATGAACCACGCCCTTCTGCTACACCAAGTCCAACGCCATCTGCAACACCTGAGCCTTCCGCCAGCCCAGCACCATCTGTTTCCCCGGAGCCTTCAACCGCTCCCTCTCCGGCTCCATCTGGCACTCCTACTCCCTCCTCTTCAACTACTTCTGTATTAACCGGAGTAACAACCAATGTAGGAGTTTGGTTCTTTCTGCTGGCAGCGAGTCTGATAGTTCTGCTAATCATCGGCATCAAAAGGAAAGACCTGAAAAACAGCAATAACGACAACGTAACAAAATAGGGCGCGTAACGGGGCAACCCTTATGGCCCTGCACACGTCAGATTAACAGGAAAGAAGGTCTGCAGGGACTGCAGAAATCCTTCTGACAGGAGAGATTCTCTCCTGTTTTTTATATAGGTGATGCAATTCGGTAATTAATATGGTTGGCTACCATTATGAATATGGTATCCATCAGAAAAAATGCAGCGTGTTTTCAACAGTAGAACTTTGCCTGGTCAAATTAAATAGATTGGGCAGGAGCCTGTGTGTATGATTAATACAAATAACAGGAGAACAACTATGAACTCAGCATCCTATCCCCGTATTCTGCATAATAAGCTTTATCTCTACCTGACAGAGTTTTTCTCTGGCATGGCTGTGATGGCCGTAGAGATTGGTGCCCAAAGACTGATTGCGCCTTATTTTTCCTCTTCTCAGATTGTGTGGACGATCATCATTGGCATGATCATGATTGCTATGGCAGCCGGCAATATCTATGGAGGCAAAAAAGCAGACAAGGATCAGAATCCGGACAACCTCTATGGCAGAATCCTGTTTGCGGCCCTCTGGCTGGCCTTGATTCCCTTTCTTGGCAAGTATGTCATTGTCGGCATCTCAGCACTGGTGATCTTCTCCGTCAATGCCAATTATCTGATCATTGCGGCTTTTGCTACCTGCCTGATTGTATTTGTGTTTCCATTGTTCCTGTTAGGTACAGTGACGCCCTCACTGGCAAAATATACAATGCGCTCCCTGGAGGAAGGCGGCAGTGTGGTTGGCACACTGGGTGCGGCCAATACCATTGGCAGTATCCTGGGCACCTTCCTGCCGACATTTGTGACTATTCCCACCGTTGGCACCAGCATTACATTTCTGATCTTTGCCGGTATCCTGATTGCCTTATGCATCGTCTACTTCCTCAGCGAAAAGCGGGGCCAGAAGAAAAGCGTGACAGCAGCGATCCTGTTCATTGTCGCAAGCCTGCTGGGATATCAGACCAACTTCGCTTTCTGGGAGTCAAAAGACGGTATTCTGTATGAAGGAGAATCGGTATACAACTATCTGCGTGTGCAGGATACGCCAACAGAAACGATTCTTTCTACCAATGTATTGTTTGGCGTTCAGTCACTGCTGGAGAAAACCAACCGTCTGACCGGCATGTATTATGACTATGCTCTGGCAGCACCATATATGGTACAGAATCCAAAGGATGTACTGATCCTTGGCATGGGATCCGGCACCTATGCTCATCAGCTGAATAAATATATGCCGGGACTGAATATCTCCGGCGTGGAGATTGATGGCAAAATTACTGATCTTGCCCACAAATATTTTGAACTGCCTGAGACTATCCCGGTCAGTGAATATGATGGCAGGGCATATCTGAATGAGACGGATGACACGTATGATGTCATCATGGTGGATGCCTACCAGGATATTACCATCCCTTTTCAGATGTCATCTGTTGAGTTTTTCAACAGTGTGAAGACACATCTCAAACCTGGTGGTGTGATGGTTGTAAACCTGAATATGCATGGTACCAGACAGGGCGGCATTGCGGACTGGCTGTCAGATACAATCGCTTCCGTATTTTCAAATGTTATGACAGTGGATGTGCCAGGCAACACCAATAGAGAACTGTTTGCAAGTGATCAGGATATGAGTACGCAGATGAAAAGCAGTATCAGTACGATTCAGGACAGTCAGCTGAAAAAATTCATGCGTCAGGCATCATCACAGATGTCCGTCTATCACAGCAGCGGCCATCTGTTAACAGATGACAAAGCGCCGGTAGAACTGTTAGGAATGAAGGAACTTGATAACATCATTCGTGAACAGGTACAGCCATATAAAGAGATTTACAAAGAGAAAGGTTTACAGGGTTTACTGAAATCATTCTGACGGGGGAGAGATTCTCTCCTGTTTTTGTTCTTTTGTGCATATTCAACATTACTGAACTTTCCATTTACAGACGGAAGACATGACACTGGCAACTGATGAAGATATTCCGGTGAAAACTACATTCAGATGTCATTTTAACCGAAATAAAACACAATAAGAGTAGAAGCGGAGGTAAAGATCATGTATTTTCATCGTTCAATTGAAAAAACTATTGAAGAAGTCGGAAGATCCTTTCCTTGCATTGTGATTTATGGATCGAGGCAGGTGGGCAGGTCTACTACGATCGATCATCTCTATGGTGAGAAGTATCAGAAGGTAACTTTGGATGATATGGATGATCGTCTGCTTGCGCAAAGCAATCTCCGTTTGTTTCTGGAGACATATCAGTGGCCTTTGATTATTGATGAGATTCAGAAAGCACCGGGCCTTTTGGATGAGATCAAGAAAGTTATTGATGAACAGAGATTGAAGTGGATGAAAGAGGATGCACCGAGGCAGTTAATGTATATTCTGACGGGTTCCAACCGCTTTGAATTGCAGCAGGGAATATCAGATTCTCTTGCAGGCAGGTGCGGTGTAATAGATATGGCGTCTTTTTCAAGTATGGAGAAACAGAAGCTGGAAGAAAACTGCTTTTCTCCTGAGATATCTTTCTGGATGAAACTGCAGAACAGTAAGAAGATTCCGTACCATACAAGAGCAGAAATCTTTGAGACAATCTTTCAAGGCGGAATGCCGGATGTTGTATCAGGTGCTGCAGAGCGCAATGCGTTCTTCAAGTCTTATGTGAGTACCTATATAGAGAAAGATGTCAGAAAGCTGATCAATGCCTCAAATGAACTGCAGTTTCGCAATTTCATCTCAATTGCTGCACTTCGCACAGCCCAGGAACTTCATTATGATGAGATTGCCGGATCGGTCGGTATAGATGTGCGAACCTGTAAGAGATGGATCTCAATTCTGGAAACTTCCGGGATTATCTTTCTTTTGCAGCCATACATGGCAAATGTTTCCAATCGGATTATTAAAGCTCCAAAGATTTATTTTATGGATACGGGACTTTGCGCATGGCTTTGCAAATGGCCAAATGCCGAAATGCTGTCCAATTCAGCAATGAATGGAGCCTTCTTTGAGACATATGTTGTCAGTGAAATCGTTAAAAATGCCTATGCATTCAATCTGGATCCGCATGATTTCCTGTATTACTACCGGGACACAGACATGAAAGAAATCGATCTTCTGTATGTCATCAGAGATCAGATCTATCCGATTGAGATCAAGGCAGGCATCCTGCCTGTACATGCCGCAAAGAATTTTTCCGTGCTGGATAAATATAAGATGAAAATCGAGAACGGTCTGATTATCTGTAATACGGACAAGATACGGCCCATCAATGAAAAGGTCTATCAGGTTCCGGTGTATCTGCTGCCTTAGCAGTGCACAGAACCAATGCTGCGAACCATTCTGGTGATTTTCCACTTACTGCGTGGAAATTTCTCGTCTGCCCCCTGGATCTATCAATCGAAAATTTGCTTGCAAATTGTCTATTAGTTTTGCATGGAAAGTCGTCCATAAATTTGCCAAAGCGTCTTTTTCTCATCGAAGAATTGCGGCTATAATATCCGTATGGATATCTTTGGAAAAATTGTGAACTGGTTTCGAAAGGAAATTGAGATTATCAGGCTGCAGTGGCAGATTCATACGATGAAGGGGCAGCTGAGTCATATTTATGAGAAGCTGGGTGAGGATTATGTGGCGGTACACCGCAATGATCCGGATGATCTGAATGCGGATATGATTCAGGAAGCGGTTCGTCTGCAGAAGGGAATCAGAGAGAGACAGTCATCGATTGATGAGATGCGCGGTATTGTGCGCTGTGCTGCGTGTGGAGAGCGTATTCCCAATGGATCTTTGTTCTGCCCGTACTGTGGCATGAGACAGCCGGAGCAGAAGGTCAAGGTGGTGCGCTATTGTCCGGAGTGCGGTACGAAGCTGGAAGTGGATGAAGTGTTCTGTCATCACTGTGGGGCAAGGATTCCGCAGGATGATGCAGTGACAGAGGAAATTGTGCTTCATCAGAATCAGCCTGAAAAGAAAGTTGAGGAGAAAAGACCGCTGAACTGAGGCGGCCTTTTTGTCAGTTATGCCGGTTATTCTGCTTGTGGAAGATGATGCCTCCATCCAGAGTTCATTGTCTTTGTTTCTGAAAGAAAATGGGTATGAGGTGCTGTGTGCAGGTACAGCCGCAATGGCAGGACAGCTTGTGGGAAAAGACCCGGATCTGATTCTGCTGGATGTGACGCTGCCGGATGGCGATGGCCTGTCTTTTTTCCGTTCTCTGGATAAAGAGATTCCGGTTATTTTTCTGACAGCACGTGATGATGAAAGTCTGCAGATTCAAAGCTTTGATCTGGGGGCGGAGGATTATGTGGAAAAGCCTTTTTCACCGCAGGTATTGCTGAGCAGGATCCGCAATGTATTAAGAAGACGGCATCAGTCGGCACCAGTTGTGATTGATGGTCTTGCTATTGATATGGACACGGCACGTGTGTCCCGTGATGGCAGAGAAATTGTTTTGTCTGCGATGGAATACAAGCTGCTGCAGATCTTTCTGGAGAATCGTGGAAAACTGCTCAGCAGGGAATTCCTGCTTGATGAGATCGTGGAATGCTGCGGCGACTATGTCAATGACAATACCCTGTCTGTCTATATCAGGCGGCTTCGCAGCAAGATTGAGAAAGATCCTGTGCATCCGGTGATTCTGCAGACTGTGAGAGGATTGGGGTACCGGCTGTTATGAAGATCTTTCATAATCCGGAAATCCGTAAAGAAGTGCTTGCGGCTTTGCTTGTGATCATCGTGCTTTGTGCGTTGGGATTTCTTTACAATGTATATGCAGGCATGCTTGTGCTGGGATGCGGAGTTCTGCTGTTTCTGACTGGCTTATATTTTGCTGTGCATCGCTATCGTGCTATTGCCAGACTGTCAGAGGAACTGGATGAGGTGCTGCATGGCAAAAGGGAGATCATGATTTCTGATATGCAGGAAGGGGAGCTGTCTGTTCTGCAGAATGAGATTGCCAAGACAACGATGCAGTTAAGAAGTCAGGCGGATCATCTGGAAGAGGACCGAAAGATGATGGCAAGGGCACTGGCGGATATTTCACATCAGCTGCGTACGCCCTTAACGGCATTGCATCTGAATCTGCAGCTGCTGCGGGATGAAAAGATGTCTGCAGAACAGCAGAAACATATCCGCCGTGAGATGCAGAGATCCCTGCATCATATGGAAAGTCTGGTGGAACAGCTGCTGAAGATGTCAAAGCTGGATGCCGGCACGGTACAGATGAAGAAGCAGAAGATTTCTGTATCTGACTTGCTGGAGCAGGCAATGGAAAGTCTGCGCACTGCTTTGGATCTGAACGGGACAGAGGTAAAAAAGGATATTGGCAGTACGCAGGTTGTGTGTGATGTGTACTGGACTGCAGAGGCACTTGGAAACATCATTAAAAACTGTATGGAACATACGGGTGAAGGCGGCAGAATCACCATTACGGCCAGACAGACACCGTTGTATACCGAGATTGTGATTCATGATAATGGGACAGGCTTTGATGAGGAAGACCTGCCGCATATCTTTGAGCGATTTTATAAGGGGAAGAATGCATCACCCAATGCGGCTGGCATTGGTCTTGCGCTGGCTCAGGCAGTCATTTCCCGGCAGGATGGCACGATTCAGGCGATGAATGATCATGGTGCCTGTTTTGTGATACGCTTTTATACACAGACAATCTGATGCGATCTTAAGATTCTTGTCACTGTTTTGTCATTCTGAAGATGGATGATACAGGTGTCAAAGGAGGAAGGCACAGATGGAAATCTTGAGAACAGAAGATCTGACCAGGATCTATGGGGAGGGAAATAATCAGACGGTTGCCCTGGATCATGTCAGTTTCAGCGTGGATAAGGGGGAGTTTGTTGCCATTGTGGGCTCTTCCGGTTCTGGCAAATCAACCCTGCTGCATCTTCTGGGAGCGGTAGATCGGCCAACATCGGGCAAGGTGTATCTGAATGGGCAGGATGTATATGCCAATAATGAAGACCAGCTGGCTGTATTCAGACGGCGTGAGGTAGGCATCATCTATCAGTTCTATAATCTGATTCCGGTTCTGAATGTAGTGGAGAATATGACGCTGCCGGTCTTGATGGATGGCAGAAAGGTGGATCAGAACAGGCTGGACGAGTTGCTGCGGATATTGCAGCTGTCAAACAGGAAGTACAGTCTTCCCAATCAGTTGTCCGGCGGGCAGCAGCAGCGCGTTTCCATTGGCAGAGCGCTGATGAATATGCCGGCGATTGTACTGGCGGATGAGCCGACAGGCAATCTGGATTCAAAAAATTCACAGGAAATTGTATCGCTGCTGAAGTATTCAAATCGTACCTTTGAGCAGACCCTGATCATGATTACGCATGATGAGAATATTGCCCTGCAGGCAGACCGGATCATGACAATTGAGGATGGGCGCATTGTTTCTGATGTGCGCAGGAAGGCGCGCGTATGAATATCTTTGCAAGATATGCGGCCCGCACCATGAAGAAAAATCATACCAGAACACGGATTACGTGGATTGGCATGATTCTTTCCATGGCTCTGTTTACGGCGGTGATCGAAGGCGCATTCAGCTGTGTACAGTGGCTGAAGAATTCTGTAAGGGAACAGGACGGTTCCTTTGAAGCTGTCTATCATGCCCAGGATCCTGACAGTGCAAAGATGGTGGCGGATGACAAAGAAGTCAGAGAAGCTTTGATGATGCAGATCAATGGCTGGGCAAAGATTCCTTCAGCAAATGACTATAAGCCGTATCTGCTGATTGAATCCGGAGATCTGAATTCTTCTCTGCTGAAGGTAAAGCTGACATCCGGACACCTGCCTGAAAATGAGAATGAAATCATTCTGCCGGAGAATATGAAAAGTTATATGGCAGATCCTTATGACATTGGTGAGAGTCTGACGGTAGATGTCGGCACGCGCACTGGTAACGGCAAAGTGATGAGTGATCTGGATATCCTTGATTATGGCAAAGAAGAGATCGTTGATGCCGCTGCAAAGACCTATACGGTGACGGGCTATTATGAAAGACTGAGCACAGAGGCAGAGAGTCTTTCCTGTCCCGGCTTTACTGTCTTTACAAAAGGCGGCGATGCCATCGGTGTCAATGTGTACGTGACATTGAAGAATATCCGGCATCTGAAATCATTCATGCAGAGGGTACCGGATGAAAGCATGCTGAGGCTTCATAGTGATCTGACAAGGTTTGATGAGCCTGCTCTCGGCGGTGTTTCTGACGGTCTTTTGGCTGTTATCAGAGGACTGGCAGCGATCCTGCTTGCCCTTGTCATGGTTGGCTCTGTTTCCCTGATCTACAATGCGTTTACGATTTCAGTATCAGAAAGACAGAAGGAATATGGCCTGCTGAAATCGATTGGCGCTTCCCGTGGTCAGATTCGATCAACAGTCCTGTTTGAGGCATTGATGACTGGTGTTGCCGGCATCATCCCGGGCATTGCAGTTGGTCTTCTTGGCACCGGCATTACGCTTCATCTGATGTCAGGCACACTGACTGCTTTACGATCTGGTTCAACTGCACCTCTGCATCTGATCATCAGCTGGAAAGGACTTCTGCTGGCCAGTGCTATCTGTATGGCAACGGTACTGACTGCTGCCTGGATTCCTGCTCACAGGGCTATCAGGGCAACCCCAATGGATGCCATCCGTCAGAAAGATGACATCAGAATCCGTAAGAAATCTCTGCGTACTCCCAGGTATATTAAAAAGTTGTTTGGACTGGAAGGGGTTCTGACATCCCGCAATTTCCAGCGCTCCCGCAAAAGATTCCGGACAACAATTCTGTCCCTGAGCGTTTCGGTCGTACTTTTTGTCAGTGCTTCTTCATTCTCATTGTATCTGCATAAAATCATGCAGTTGGAGTACAGCACAAACCCATATGACATTATGGTACAGATGGTCAGCAATTCGCCTGTCATTGATGCCAGCAGCGTGAATGAGGTCTATGACAGCATGAAAAGCTGTGGTGATGTGACATCCGGCATGTACTATTCTGCAGCAAGTCCGTACCAGTTGCTCATTGATCCCAGTCTACTTACGGCAGAAGCCCTGCAGCTGACTGACAGCAAAGGCAGTCTGATTCCGCTGCATTCCAGCCAGTTTATCTTTGTGGATGATGATTCCTTCAGGCAGATGCTACGGGACAATGGTCTAACAGAAACAGAATACTTCCATACGGATCAGCCGCTTGGCCTGTTCTATAACACGGAGCTGGCTGTAAATGAGGATGGCAAAACAAAAGAAATTCAGGTTGTCAGAAGCAGTAGGGACTTTACGGTTTACAATCGTGCCATCAGACAGATGGAGGGCATGATTTACGGCGGTTCTGACACCATCAATGGTGAAGAATACATATTGTATTATGATGATGACTACATACAGTCGATGCAGGAGGAAGGGAAGTCCCTGGATCCTGTCAGAGCAAAGAAGATACTCGCAGATCAGGTGCAGATTCTGATTCCGTTCAGGATTGGTGCAGTGATTTCCTCCTCAGAGATTTATGAAAGCATTGGTTACCGGACTTCTGGTATTATTTATCCAATGTCCATGCTTGATGCCGTTGCACAGATGAATCAGGCTGACAGCCAGTATGCCAGTTCCAACAATGTGTGGATGCAGTTTGCGGCAAAAGATCATGCCAGTACGGCAAAGATCATGACGGATGCGGCCAATGAGATGAGCAGCAGTCTGACGGTCACGGATATGACGGCTTCAAAGCAGCAGGAAGAGTCCTTTGTCTTCATGATCTCAGCACTGAGCTATGCCTTCATTACCCTGATTGCCCTGATTGCGACTGCAAACATCTTTAATACGATCTCCACGAATCTGCAGCTGCGCAGGAAAGAGTTTGCCATGTTAAGATCTGTGGGCATGACCATGAAGAGCTTCCGGAAGATGCTGTATGAAGAGTGTCTGCTCTATGGCTTACGTTCTTTGATCATCAGTATTCCCGTGTCTGTTCTTGTTACATATGGCATCTATCTTTCGGTTCGCAACAAGCTGGACTTTGGCTTCATTCTGCCATGGAAGGCCATTCTGATTGCCGTCATTGCCATCTTTGCCTCAGTTGGCGCAGCCATGCTGTATGGCGGCAGGAAACTGGCTAAAGAAAACCTGGTAGAAGCGCTCAGAAACGAGAATGCTTAACATAAAAGTTTGACAGTTTGAATATGCATGAATGCTGGGAAGTCAGTAAAAACATTGGCTTTTCGGCATTTTTTATTCTCTGCGCTTTGTAGTATGTGGATGCCTGAGATATGCGCATTATTTGCAGGGTATTCTGGTCATCAATCCGAAAAACATAAAATAAAAGTGCCGAAATTTCTAAAACAAAACAGCCGAAAAAAGCAAAACAGTTTTATTGTACATCATGGCACTTTAAAAAATTAACAGATTTATATATGCATGAATGCCATATAGACGCTATAAACAAAGAATAAATCGCATTTCTGTTCAGGCTTGACAATGTTGTATGTGATACTGCATGAAAAGTGGTTATGTTCTGATAGCTGATAACGCCATATGCATCATTTGCATTGCCGGCAGAAAGAATATTTCAGGCGGATGGTAATGTGCAGTGCTATAAATAAACCAGAGAGCATGAATGATCAGGAGGATATCATGAAATACGTTAATTTAGGCAGAACAGATATCAGAGTATCAAGGCTGGCGGTTGGCGGCATGTCGTTTGGGAAGGCGTCTGAGGATTTTCACCTGTGGACACTGGATCAGGAGAGAACAAAGGAAATGATTGGCCATGCCCTGGATCTTGGCGTCAATTTCATTGATACGGCAAATCAGTATTCGCATGGAACAAGTGAGGAATATATTGGCAAAGCTTTGAAGGATCTTGGGGTTGCGCGGGACAGGGTTGTGATTGCGACCAAGGTGTATTTCAATGAGGGACATCTGAGCCGAGAAGCAATCATGCGTGAGATTGATGGCTCTTTGACAAGGCTGGGTACGGATTATGTGGATCTGTATCAGATTCACCGGTTTGACTATGACACCCCGATTGAGGAGACGATGGAAGCTTTGCATGATCTGGTCAAGGCGGGTAAGGTGCGTGCTATTGGTGCTTCGGCTATGTATGGGTACCAGTTCCATAATATGCAGATCTGTGCTGAGAAACATGGCTGGACATTGTTTTCCACCATGCAGAATCATTACAACCTGCTCTATCGGGAAGATGAGCGTGAACTGATTCCGGTATGCCAGCAGTATGGTGTTTCTCTGATTCCGTATTCGCCGCTTGCCGGTGGGCATCTGGCACATCCGGGCTGGACAATTGATTCAAAGCGCAGTCAGACGGATAAAGTGATCCGGGCCAAGTATGATGCCTACAAGGACAATGATCTGCAGATTATTGGCAGGGTGGAAGAACTGGCAGAGAAGTACAATGTTTCGATGAGTGAGATTGCACTGAGCTGGCTGTATCACAGGGGTGTGGCAGCACCAATTGTCGGTGCCACCAAGATGAATCACTTTGATGATGCCGTACGGGCAGTGGATTTTGTTTTGAGCGATGATGATGCAAAGTATCTGGAGGAGCTGTATCAGCCGCATGCATTGACGGGATTGATTCAGCACAAGTAATCTACATCGTGGAGAAAGCCTGATTGATAGAGCAGAGGCGCACAGCCATGGAGACCAGACCATGAGTGTGCGCCTCTTTGTTACCAGCAGGCGAAATTTCCGTCAGTGCGTGATTCAGTGGCACCAATCAGCACACCGTTTCCCCTGCGCAGAATACACTGTCCTCGGCCAAATGGGGTGCGTTCTGCGGCAATCTGGATATCATGTCCTTTGCGCAATAACTGCTGGGCAATGGCATTGTCAAAGCCAGGCTCCAACAGGATCTTGTTTTCTCTTGTCCACTGCCATCTTGGCGCATCCAGGGCCATCTGTGGATTGAGATGGAAGTCAATCATGTTGGTAAGCAATTGTACATGTCCCTGCGGCTGCATATATCCACCCATGACGCCAAATGGACCAAGTGGCTTGCCATCTTTGCAAAGGAAGCCGGGAATGATGGTGTGATAGCTTTTCTTGTGTGGAGCAAGAACATTGGCATCATTCCTGCTGAGGGAGAAATCTGCCCCACGGTTCTGCAGGGCAATGCCGGTGCCTTCGATGACAATGCCAGAGCCAAAGCCCATGTAATTGGACTGAATGTAGGAGACCATATTGCCATCCTTATCTGCTGTGGCAAGATATACCGTTCCACTCGTTGGAGGTGTCTCTCTTGTATAGATGTTTGCTTTGTCAGGATCAATGCGCTTTGCATTCTCTTTTCCATAGTCATCCTTCAGATATTCGTGCCAATCCGGTTTCATAACCTTTGGATCGGTGATGGCATGCAGACCATCCGCAAAGGCAATCTTCATAGCTTCGATGGCAGTGTGGATACTGTTGACATCACGATGATCAAAGTGAAACTGGTTCAGGATATTCAGTGCCATCAGAGCCGTAATACCCTGGCCATTGGGTGGCAGTTCAAACACGTCATACCCATGGTAATTGATGGATACCGGATCCACCCAGGCAATCTGATAGTCTTCCAGATCCTTCTTTCTGAGGAAGCCGCCATCGCGGATGCTCTGAGCCTCGATTTTGTCAGCAACCTCACCATGATAGAAAGCATCAGTGTTTGTCTCAGCGATCAGGTTAGAGTTTTGGCATGGTCTTTGAGGACAACCAGATCGCCAAACTGAGGTGCTTTGCCATCTTTTGTGAACGTTTGAAACCACGGATCAAATTCGTGCTTTCCTTTGAAGAGCTGCTGAAAACGTCTGGCAGCTTTGTCCCACATGTAAGCCAGCATCGGTCCTGCCGCATATCCGTTCTCTGCATAGTTAATGGCTGGTGCCAGGTCTTCCCTGAGGGTGAGTTTTCCAAACCTTTTTACCAGCGCGCCCCATCCTTTGACAGCACCCGGGACCATGACGGGAGCCCAGCCATGGACGGGCATCTTCTGGTGTGAAGACAGTTTGTCCAGAGAGATCTCATATGGTGAACAGCCGGAGGCATTGAGGCCATAGAGTTGGTTGTTGCAGCAGATGATGGCAAAGGCGTCGGCGCCAAGGCCATTGGCGGTTGGCTCACAGACGGTGAGGGCAGCGGCTGTGGCCACAGCGGCGTCGATGGCATTGCCGCCCTTCTGCAGGATGGAAAGACCAGCTGCAGCAGCAGGAGCACTGCCGGTTGCCACCATGCCGCGGGCAGCACACAAACAGAAACGATTGCTGGCACAGGGCTGATACATGGGATCAAAGTTCATAGGATATTCCTTTCTGCGTTTTCTCCATGATAGCGCAAAAGCAGGAGGAATCCCGGCAGATTCTTCCTGCTCTGACTGTCTGTCAGTTTCTGAGATCACCGGCTGCCTTTACTTTGATGCGGCATGTGTTGCCGGGATAATACTGCAGCGGTATATCCTCTGCCTCAACGATTTCAACAGTGTCCGGATCAGCACCAGCTTTGATGGCATTTGTTCTGGCTTCTTCCCTGGCAATGGCCATAGCCTGTTCTCTTGGTGTCTTGTTGTAGTCCACCAGTTTTTCACATGTGCCGGCTACTTTGGCGATGGCTGCCCCGATCGCATTGGCACAGCCGAAGCAAGCTGGCTTGATGACGTTTCTGGCACCATTAAGAGTCTCGGGCAGAATGATGGAGCCGCCTCCTGCCAGGATGACATCGACGGGATCACTGGAGACTTTCATATCATCGATGGCATCTTCTGCTTTTTCTCTGATGATGGCCATGGCTTTTCTGGCAGTATCTTCAGGAATATCTCTGACCAGTTCTTTCCTGCCGATGCTGGCCATGCCAAGCCGGACAGCAATATCGGTGGCGGTCATGACACTGCCGCCAAACACCATGGCTTTTGTGGCGATCTGCCAGCCGACGGAGTCTGGCCCCACTGTGACTGTGCCATCATCTCTGGTGCGGACAATGGAACCTCCTCCCAGGCCGATGGAGACAACATCAGGCATGCGGAAGTTGGTGCGGATGCCTCCGATGGTAACGGCAATGCCGGATTCTCTTGGAAACCCATTCTGGATCATACCGGCATCGGTTGTGGTGCCGCCGACATCCAGTACCAGAGCATTCGGCAGATTGCTGAGATAACCAGCTCCGCGGATGGAGTTGGTTGGCCCGCAGGCGACGGTCAGAATCGGATATTTTCTGGCCTGCTCTATGTCCATCAGGGTGCCGTCGTTCTGGGACAAATACGCTCTGGCATGGGTGATGCCTTCCTGCTGCAGACTGTCCAGGAAGCCCTGGGTAAAGCGCTTTGCTACATCATAGAGGGCCGCATTCAGGATCGCTGCATTCTCGCGCTCAATCAGTCCCATGGAACCAATCTGGCTGGACAGCGTAACATGGACATCATTTCCCATGATTTCATGGCAGAGCTTTTCTGCCTCTTTTTCATGGTCATCACGGACCGTTGCAAAGACACAGCTGATGGCAATGGACGGGATGTGGGCATCTTTCATCCGATTGAAAAATGCAGCGGCCGCATTCCTGTCAAAAGGAGCAATTTCTTTGCCATTGTACTCAAAGCCGCCTTTGATCATACAGATCTCTTCTGCTATGCTGTCAAATCCATCTGGCCAGTCGGTCATAGGCGGTATGCCAAGAGAGGTAGGTGCGCCGATGCGTAGAATGCCGATCTTTGTCAGGTGCTTCCTTTCGACAATGGCATTTGTGCACTGGGTTGTGCCAAGCATTGCCTGATGGATCAGGGAAGGATCAATGCCACTGGCTTTGACGGCATTATGAATCGCACCGCCAATGCCGCTTCGTATATCTTCACTGGTAGGATACTTGACAGCCGCCAGTACGTTTCTTTTTTCATCAAGGATGACAGCATCTGTATTTGTGCCGCCCACATCTACACCAAGTCTGTATTTCATTTTGCCTCCTGAACACGCTGTTCCAGCGGAATATAGTCTTCATCAATACCGAATACGCGCGGTCCGGCCAGTGCAATGCCTTCTTTGGTACGCCAGAGTGGATAGCATGGCAGACCAACGACAAGCACACGTTTGCCATAACGTACTGCATCCGTGCCGATCGGTGTGAAGGTGTCACGGTCAACAATCGTAATCAGATCCGGTGTTGTAGCCAGAATTTTTCCATCTTTTGCAAACAGGTAGTTCTCATTCATGAAGGTTACCTGTCCCTTGGATCCGGTGTCTTCACCCTGGCCGTCCAGCAGAACATGGCCAAGGTTGAATTTGCCGTTGTTTTCTCTTCTGACATCTGTGATTTTCCCCTGGAACAGGCGGATGGCATTGCATTCCTGCAGGAAGGTTTCCTGGGGATGTTTGCTTTCTTTGGCACTGCGGATTGCCCTGCCAAGTTTTTCGCTCCTGGTCACGATGCCTTTGACCCCATATTTCTTCAGGGTCCTGCCATCCATTGGATACAGGGAACATGACACAGCACCGCCGCAGCTCATGGTGACGGATCTTGCCAGTTCCTCAGTCCATTTGTTTGTGATGGTTTCGAAGATGACGCTGTTTCCTTTTTCATCGACCAGTGCCATGGGGGATGCGGACACACCGCCAATGGTGAAGGTGACCATCTGCAGTTCCGGGAAGGCTCTGCCCATGCCGTCCGCATCCACAAAAGGCAGGTGCATTCTCGCGGATGCAGCAATGGGCATCATGCTGTTGAGGCCGCCGGCTTCCATGGGCATGAAAGCATAGATCTTCTTGTTAAAGAAGCGTGATACCATATCAAACAGCTTCTGGAATTCGTTGACACCGATTGCCTTTTCAATCAGGACGGTTGGTGCTCCCATCATGGCAATGGGAACAATCAATGCATCATCGGGAATCTCATCCGGCTCAATGAGGTCAGCAGGCCCGCATTCTTTGACAGCACGCATGGCAATCAGCCTGCCAATATATGGATCACCACCGCCGCCTGAACCCAGCAGCGAGGCGCCGCGGGCAATATCATCAATTTCCTGTAATCCGATCTTTCTCATTTGATTCACCTCTTTGCTGGAAATGGTAGTGAAAACAGGAGGGAAGGGCTATGGCAGAAAGGCAAAAAGAAAATGCCTGTTTTTGTCTTCTGGGACAAAGTCAGGCATTCTGTACAAGTCGTTTGACAGCAGCTGCCTGATACAGAAGAAAGCTGCCGGGATCTTCATTGGCAGGATAGCCAAGGATCTCTGAGATCTGATGCAGGCGGTATTTGATCGTGTTGGGATGGACATGCATCAAAGCACCGGTAGCAGTTGTGGAAAAACTGCCATCCAGGAAGTAGACTGTCAGGGTTTCAATGAGAACAGATGAAAGGACATCCAGAATGGAAGTGCATTGGCGGCTGGCAGCTTCGCCCTGGCGCATCAGCTGGCGGCACTGCATGGCAAAGACAACCTGTCTTGCCGAAAGTGTACCAGCATGGGGATAGATTCTGGCCGCATCCGGTCCATACTGCCGGTATTGGCCATAGGCCCTTCTTACCTGTACGGTATTGACCAGTCTCTGCCAGCAGTATACATGAGGATATGGCAGACGAATGTCATTGGTATCACCACTGAAGAGGATCAGATCCCCGTCAATCATGTCAGAGAAGACATTGGTGCCAAAGAAGGCTTCGGCCTGCTTCTGCCAGTCAGGATTGGCTTTATGGACAATCCACATTTCATGGATGGAAGGAATATCAATGTGCAGCTGACGAGACAGACTGGCCATGCGCAGAGGATCATCCTGCAGGATGGACACAACAAGTTCATGAATACTGACATTGCTGTAACCCGTCCCCCAGAGATCCACGGCCATTTGCAGCAGAGATACAGCATGGCGCATCTGTACATTGGTAAAGGATGTTCTGCCCTGGCCAATCCAGACGCTCAGCTGTTCCTGGCCGGCATTGTGCAAGGGAGCCCGGAAGATCCATCTGCTTTCTTCTCCGGCTAAGGTAATGATCTGAGAACCATTGCGCACCAGGGCAATAGGAGCCTGCAGCCGCATGGAAAGCATGGCAATGGCAGTATGCAGATTCTGTCTCTCAGCGGGAAGCCGGGAAATATCCTGCAGGATTGAATCTTCGTGATGAATAATGCATTCCATCACATCGGTAATGACATCACTGTAGCGCAGATCTCTGCGGTTGGCCGGCATCAGAATCAAAGGAAAGGCATGCAGACTGCAGTAAGCAAGAATGGAAGGATCGACTTCTCTGACAAAGATGCCGGTATAAAACAGGACAAGGCCCGCTTCTCCACCTTCGCACAATGCCTTGATATTGGCCAGCTGACAGGCCGGATCATCAGCACAGTTGACAAAACCAGTCAGTACCAGTTCATCCCCCGGACAAAGATCCTTGTTAATCAAAGAAGCATCTACGGATTCCAGTACAGACACCGAACTGACATCCTTGTTCAGACCTTCTTCTCCGGCGGCGATGACACTGTCCTGCAGAGAGGATAATGCCAGCAGTTCTTTCAGTTTGACGCTCATGCTACAATGATACGCCTTGTGCTTCATTCAGAAAGGATATTTTCACAAACAGCCTATGTGAATGTGCGTATAATAAATGACAATCAAAAAGAGGAAGGATCACATTTATGAATGAGAAGATCGTTGCCCGGGCAATGGTGAAGATGGCCGCATATTCTCAGGGGAATCTTCATGACATTGCTCATTATACAAAGGTGCATAGTTTTGCCAGAACCATCGGTGTCCTGGAGGGACTGCGTGATGAAGAGCAGCTGACACTGGAACTGGCTGCAATTGTACATGACATAGCCTGCCCGTTATGCCGCAGGAAGTATGGCAATACCAATGGGGTGTATCAGGAAAAGGAAGGCGGTCCCCTGAGTGAAGAATTTTTCCGGGATATGGAAATTCCGGAAAGCATGAAGGAACGGATTGTGTATCTTGTCAGCCATCATCATACATATACCAATGTGGATGGCAGGGATTACCGCATTCTGCTGGAAGCAGACTTCCTGGTCAATGCGGATGAAAGCCACATGTCCAAAGAGGCTATAGAGGAAGGAAAGAAGAACATCTACCGGACAAAGACCGGCACAAAGCTACTGGAAGAGATTTACCAGAATCAGGCGGCGTAATACAAATGAAAAGATCCGGCTTATCAGGCTGGATCTGTTTCTGCCTTATGCATTTTTCTCAATTCTGGCAATGCCGACCATCATCAGAATGGTTCCGATAATGGATACAGCCACACCAATGGTGATGGTGGTGGTAACAGTAAAATGCTCAAAGAGCTGACCGCCGATGAAGGAGGACAGCAGTCCGCCGACAGTACCGGCAGCAGCCATGACGGCCTGTCCTTTGTTGCGGTCATTGGCATCAATGACTTCATTGGCAAAGTAGACACTGCCGGGGATCAGGATGGCATAGGAGAACATCTGCAGGACCATGGCCAGATAGAAGATACCGATATTGTGAGCAAACAGGATAATGATGTGCTTGATGGAATAGATGATAGCTGCCAATACCATCAGCCTGTTCACAGATACTTTTTTCATCATCCAGGCAAATAAGAACATGGGCGGCAGTTCACACATGGCCTGAATGAACATGGCGGTGCCCTGGAAGCTTTCTACTCTGCCCGGAATAGCAGCCTGCTTTGTACCAATGACAAAGCCGATGATCTTGGCCATATAGATATTGATCAGCATATGACAGAAGAACAGCATGATCATAGCCAGCACCGGCAGGATGATTTTCCTGTACTTCCTGAAAAAGGTAATGTAGCTGAGACTTTCCTTTGCTTTCTCTTCACTGGTCTCATGAATGGGATCCGGCATTAACTGCATGCAGAACAGGGTGATCAGGGAGAAGGCAAGAAGATACCAGGGAATGACCGTTTTGCCAAAGTGTCCCCAGAGAATGCCAAGCAGGGAGGAACCAAGTGCATAGGCAACTGAACCGATGCCTCTGCCAATGCCATAGTTAATGGGATGACCCTGCTTTTCATAGGCAAAGGCAAGGGCGTTAAAGAATGGTAAACCGGCATTGCACATGGTAAAGCAGCAGATGACCAGGATGCACAGAAGCGGGATGTTTCTGACAAAGGCAAGCAGTACGGATAAAACAGCCGCCACGATCATGGTCAATGAAATGAAATTCTTCTCATTGAGCCTGGCAGACGCATCAATCACAGATCCAAACACGGTCTGAAACACCAAAGCGCTCAATGATACACAGGTAATGATGATGCCGGTCAAACCATCAGATAAACCGGACTGGGCAAGAAAATTGTAAGCATAGCCAGCCACGGCAACCACCAGCATCATGAAAGAAGCAGATACAAGTGCGTACTTCGCATTCAGATAGGAATATGATCTCATCATACAGTACCTCTCTGTCTGTAATTCTAGCATGAAAGCGATTACAAGCGTGATAAATACGATGAGGATGATACGCAAGCATTGTTTATCCAGATGTACAGAAAGTTCAGATACATTGGCTGAGAACGCAGAACAAGTATCCTGATTTTCTCAATTTTCATCGTATCAGACAGTATTGCCTGCTTTGATGGAGGCATCCAGAAGATGAAAACGGAACGTCCAAGGGAACAGGATATACGTTTATTTTTAGGATCAGCCGTAGCGATGCTTGGCTATAAGGAATACTAGCGAACATATAGTGAGTCCAAAACTTTCTGCTTGAAGACAGGGAATTCAGCATTGATTGGAATATATTAGGTATGAGCTGATCAAGAGAGAATGCTTTGAGAGATTCGGAATAAGATTAGCGATATCTTTATTTCACTGATATTAGAGAAGCAGAAAATGAGCATAGGAGTAAATCAAGAAGATTAATTAATAATATAAATATGCAAAAAAATGATAATTTATGAAAAAATATGGTCCATGTTAAGCTCAGATATTAAGCCTGTATGTGCTAAGGACATCTTTATTGATTGAAATATTGAAGTGTGATATCACATCATTCACAAATTGGATATGATAAAATGATTTTGCATTAGTATATCCAATTTCTGTTGAAAGCTCTTTTTCAAGGAGGTGCCTATATGATACGGTACATATGTCAACATTGCGATAATTTAATTACCGAGACAAGTGTTTGCCCGGTATGTGGAAGCCGTACTTTAGTATATGATACAGCAATTTACTACTGCGATGAATGTAATGCGCCCTCTTTTGATGAGATATGTCCGAAATGTCATCGAAAACTGAAGCGAGTCGGCAAAGATATTCGTCCTGTCTTTTCACAAGAGCGTTTATTAATCGAGGTTTTATCAGGCGAGCCTATGGCGTGGGCAGGAACGGCAGTATGGTCCACTACAAGTAATACGTATTTAGTCGATGGCGTAAAGCATACGTTTAACTTAGCAGAACTAGAAAAAAAGGATCCTGAGGAAATCATTAAAGAGCTTGAGAAATATAAAAAGCAGAATCAATCTTTCATTGATAATGATTACAATAATGAACACATCAGAGCATTTATTGAATTAAATAGATTCCGTTTGAATTCTATTACTGAGGAAGCAATTACCTACATTAAGAACGTATCGAAAGGATATGAGCTTTCAGAAATGTTCGTCTCCTTCAGTGGTGGCAAGGATTCTACCGTAACCAGCAGCCTGGCAATGAGGGCTTTGGGGACTGAAAAAGTAATGCATATTTATGGAGATACAACCCTTGAATATTCTGAATCTGAAGAATATCTAAAGGCGTTTCGAGCAAGCTATCCGCAGACGCCAATGCTTGTTGCTAAAAACAGAGACCAGCAATTTAATGATCTTTGTGAGGTTGTTGGTCCCCCAAGCAGAGTGATGCGCTGGTGTTGCACTGTGTTCAAGACCGGAGCGATTACAAAAAGAATTGATCAAATTTTTGGCGATAAAAGTAAAATCCTATCGTTTCAGGGAATCCGTAGGGCTGAGTCAGTATCACGCAGTAAGTACGATCGTGATTCCAAGAATTCCAAGATAACAAAACAGCAAGTATCGTCACCTATTATTGACTGGCTGGATTTTGATGTATGGCTCTATATTCTCGCTAACAAAATTCCATTTAATAATGCATATCGTCAGGGCTTTACAAGGGTAGGATGCTGGTGCTGTCCAAATAACAGCAATTGGTCAGAATTTCTGTCTGCGATTTACATGCCTGATGCCTATAAAAAATTTCATGATCTTCTATATGATTTTGCAAAGAAAGTCGGAAAAGAAGACTGGAAGGATTACGTGGATGATGGAAAATGGAAGGCAAGACAGGGAGGCAATGGGCTCGCATACAGCAGAAATACAGTGGTAAGTTTTAAACCATGCGTTTTGGAAGAAGATGCCTATAATTTTGATTTATCAAAGCCGATTACGGAAGACCTCTATACTCTTTTTAAACCATTTGGCATATTGAATTTTGAACTAGGAAATAAGAGATTGAATGAAGTTTATGTTCTGAACAAAACGACTGGAAATCCAGTTCTGAAACTTAGTGGCAGAATAGGGACAACCTTATTAAAAATTACTATTCTAGATAAGAGCGGCATTTTCAAGTCAAAAAAAATAACAGAGCAATTACTGAATGACCAGGTAACAAAATATCAAACCTGCATTGGATGCGCATATTGTCAAGCTGTCTGCAGATTTAATGCACTTAAAGTAGTGAATACACAGCCGGGAAATGTTAGTAATAGTTCGATTCGATACACGATAGATTCTGATATGTGCAAAGGCTGCCTTGAATGTGTGACGCATTTTGATGGCGGCTGCTATATGAAGAAAGTGCTTAGGGTAAAGAAGGAAAACTGATATGTCACTGAAGCTGAAGAGAAGTGAATCTTTCTATATACGAGAGGGATGGTTTGAAAAAGCAGTTAATACAATAAACCAAAAATCTCCTGAGAATATCTTTCGGAAGAATTGCGGAGTTAAAGAACTAGGAATTGGTTCAAATATGGTTAAGGGCTTGAAATATTGGCTGGAGGCGGCAAAGATCATTGAAGGCAAAGATAATCAGCTTTCAGATGAATTTGGGAAGGTTCTTCTTACAAATGATCAGTATCTTGATCAGAAATTTTCCTGGTTCTTGATTCATTACAATCTCGTTTCTAATCAGAATGACTGCCCGATTTTTCATTTCATTTTTAATGCAGACATTCAATCATTTAGTAAATCAGATATTTCAGAAGCGATTTTTGAAAGGTTTGAGGAAGAAGATCCTAAAGTTAAGAAAAAGGCAGTCGATTCAGATCTGTCGACATTTATTAAATCTTATGTAACAGAAGAAGTGATCACGAATCCAGAAGATAATTATGCATGCCCTCTTGCAGCACTAAAGCTGATTAAGAAAGAAAAAAGCCAATATCGTTTGACAAAGCCACAGTACAATTCGCTTTCTTCATTACTCGTCTACTATGCTTTAATGAAACTCTATCCTGATACCAATCACTTTGATATTGATGCATCGATGGAATTAGAAAATTCTCCAAAAAAGGTTTTTAACCTTGATAAGTACATGTATATTCAATATCTCGATGATCTTCAGAGGGCTGGTCTGGTTACAGTGAATAAGACAGCAGGATTAAATACTGTTTATTTTGAAAAGCGCTGCACTCTTTCGGAACTGTATCAAATGGAGGCGAGAAGATGAGCACATATAGTGACTATTTTTCTATTAATAAGAATTTTCAGTCCTCTATTAATCTTGAACTTGATTTAGATAATGAAGCTAAGATTGAGGAATATATTCCGACATCTGATATTTGTGCTGTATTAAAGATCTACTTCGGAGCATTCCTGATGAAGTCAACGGATCATGCAACGACATTAATTGGTCCATATGGTAAAGGAAAATCCTTTTTACTGCTCGTACTTTCTTATCTGGTCTATCATCAAAAAGATAAGGCTTATTCTGACCTGCTTAACAAAATTAAAGGAATTGATATTGACCTGTATGAGATGATTGAAGAAGCAAACATAAAGGGATTGAAGCTTCTTCCCGTCATTATCAATAGTAACTTTAATGATTTGCAGCAGTCTTTTATGCTGGGGCTAAGTGAAGCTTTGACAAGGGCAGGCATTAATGAAGTTATACCGACTACTGTCTATACTGTATGTTTGAATTTGATGGAGAAGTGGAGAAAAGATACCTTCATCAGGGAAAAATTCAATGTATGTGCAAAGCAGAAGAAAACTACATTTGATGAATTGGCAGCCGGATTAAAAAACTACTCTGTAGATTCCTATCAAAAATTTAAATGGATTTACAACTGTATTACAGCTGGCCTTGAATTCAATCCTCTTGTAAATAACGATGTGGTAAAAATTTATTCTTCTGTAAATCATGAATTGATTTCAAGCAGACAATACAGTGGAATGTTTATTATCTTCGATGAATTTTCAAAATTTATTGAAGGTGCAGATAATTCTTTGATGCGCGAACTTAAGGTGATTCAAGATTTTGCTGAACTTGCAGAGCGTTCAAATAGCAGTGAGCAGATAAATTTGTGCTGTGTAACGCATAAGAGCCTTGATCTTTATTACCGCGGGACTTCAAAAATAGATTCCTTTAAGACTGTTGAAGGCCGCTTTAAGGAGATCAGATTTACCAGCAGTCTTGAGGAAAATTACGAGATTATTGCACATGCCATTAATAAGAAAAGAGGGGCAAAAAAAATCAGAGATGCTCAAATAGCTGACCTATCTGATTTCTACGCTAGAGTCCAGCATAGTCAGCCGTTTTCTGATCAGACGGATGATAGTTTTCAGATTCTGAAAAAAGATTGTTTTCCTCTGAATCCAATGACTGCATATGCTCTTATCAAGCTCTCTGAACAAGTCGCTCAGAATGAGAGAACATTATTTACATTCCTCTCTGATACTGATGAGAACAGTCTGAATATGTTCCTTCAGAAAACTGACACAGGAATTATGAATGTGGATAAGGTATATGATTACTTTTCTGCGTTATTGCAAAAGGAAGAAGAGAATGCAATCCGCAATATCTGGTACAGGGCTGAAGGAATATTATCCAGAATCAGCAACCAAAAACAGAGAGCAATCATAAAAGCTTTAGCTGTTATTCTGATGATTGGTGACAATGATCATTTTGCGTCAACTGTGGAAAACATCTCTCTTGCTGCTTGTGTAGATGAAGCAGAAACCGAAGCGATCATTGAGAGTTTAATTGATGAACACTTTCTTAGAAAAAATGTCATTAATAATTTGACCACATTTGCTTCAAGCAATAATAAAGCAATAGAAGAAAAAGTTAATGTTATTCTTCGGACGAAGAAGAATTCGGTTTCTGCAGTGCATGCGCTTGAGGATATTGATGAGACAAAGTACATTCTTCCGAGAAAATACAATGAGGAAAATAAGATTACCAGATTTTACAGAATTGTATATTTGACGGAAGAGCAGTTTTTTTCGCTATCTGATTTTGACGTCATAAAAAACGAAATGTTTTGCGATGGATTGGTAGTAGATCTAATCCGCAAAAGTGAAAACATTGATTCCAGAGTAAAAGAAAAGTTAGATGATATTCAAGATTATTCAATCGTGGTTCGTTACCCGTCTCATCCAGTAAATCATTTCTTTGAAGATGAGCTTTTTCGCTATGCAGCTTTAAAAGAAATTCTCACTCGTGGTGGAAATGATCAGGTCATTTCGGCAGAAATTGAATTGTTGATGCAGGAAACTGTTGAGGATATTCGTGTTTTATTGGATGAATATTTTGGGGAAAAGTCTCATTATTATTCCTATCAGTGGAATGGAAAAGACTCGTTTACAGAGTTGCTCTCGGATCAGATGAGCCGTCTTTATACAAAAAAGATCGTATTTAATAATGAACTGATAAATAAAAACAGGTTATCCACACAGTATCAGAAACCTGTGAATAATGTGATGCAGCTTCTTCTTGATGAAAAATCAGGCGAAAGCTGGAACTTCTCTGAGACCAGTCCTGAAGGTACCGTGAATTCCACAATTATCAGCAAAATAAATGAAGGTGATGTCCCTGAAGTAATCAACTGCATAAAAGAGAAGATCATCAATTCTGAAGGATCACGTTGCTTGATCAGTGATATTGTTAAGACCTTTAACAAACCTCCTTATGGCGTCAGGAGGGGAATACTTCAGATATTAATTGCGAAGGCAATAAGTGAATTATCTGATAATGTGATTCTCTATCTTGGCAATAATGAGATTGATTTAAATGCGAATAATCTTTGGAAAAGTATTTATTCCGGTGAAAAATACTATTTTGGGTTTGCCAAGGGATCAAAGGACCAGCAAGAATATCTAAAAAAGATGCTCGAATCTTTGAGAATAAACCAAACTGGCAATTTTAGAAATGACACGAAATTACTGTGCGAAGGATACCGAAGATTCTTTATTGGTCTGCCTATGATTGTCAGAGCTGATGGTAAGAACTCATATCTTGGCATCAGTCAGGAGATTAATGCGTATAAGAAGATCTTTATGCAATTTAACATCAATCCATATGAGGCTGTGTATGACGATGTGCTTCGGTATTTCCATTCATATAATAATGCGTACGAAGCACTTTCAGATTTCATGAATGCATGGCAGCAGAAACTATCTGCTTACAAAATGTCTTTGATTGATATTGTTCGTCAGATTTTTTCAATAGAAAATAATGTTAGCTTAAAAATGAGTATGGATGCATTTGTTCGGGGAGCTGTTGGGAATACCCGGCCTGTCTTGAAGAAAGAAAATATGCGTATAATGTCATCAATAGAACAATTGAATTATGATGATGAACAGGCAATCGATAACCTATCTCATGCCTGTACAGGCTCATATATTGAAGATTGGAATGATGATAGAAAAGATGAATTAAAAAACACTCTGCTGGATTTCAGAAATGACCTGGAAAACTCTGATAAGATCAGCACTTCAGAGTCATCTTTAGATGATGTTTTGAATAAGGCTGACAGTGTAGAAATCAGTCAGATGGGTAAGCTGATGGAAACAACAGTTGAAAGTACTTTTGAAGAATATGGTGATAGTGTTTCAACCGAAGAAAAGATTGCGATATTATCAAAATTACTGAAAAGTATCATAAAATAAAAAGGGGGTGTCAAAATGATTTACCTTGATAATGCAGCAACTACATATCCAAAGCCGGAGTGTGTATACAAAGAATTGGATCGGGCAAATCGGTCCATGGCTTTTAATGCCGGCCGCGGAAGTTATACAGAGGCAAAAGCTGTATCTGCAATGATTGATGAAACAAGGCAGATGCTGGCTGATCTTGTGCATCTGCAAGGAAATTGTGTCTCTTTTGAATCCTCAGCTACAGAAGCATTGAATCTCATAATAAACGGCCTTGATTTAAAGGAAGGCGATACAGTTTATGTATCGCCTTTTGAGCATAATGCGATTATAAGACCTTTATTTAACTTGAAAAAAGAAATAGGGATAAATATTGAAATTCTTCCCTTTGATAAAGTGAGCTGGGAACCGGATCTTAAGCAGATTCAAAATCTCTTTGTTCTTCATAAGCCAAAGGCAGTCTTTTTATCACATATCAGTAACGTCACGGGCTATATTATGCCATATTACCAAATATTTGATTTATCGAAGCAGTATAACGCGATTGATATTTTGGACTGCTCACAAAGCTTTGGCGTTCTAAATCCGGATATTCGAAATGTGGATTTTGTAGTGTTTGATGGTCATAAGTCCTTGTATGCATCTTTCGGCGTTGGCGGATTTTTGAATACTGATAATTTTTTGCTAAAAATTGTTAAAAGCGGTGGAACCGGATCTGATTCCTTGAATCATGATATGCCGGAAACAGGAAGTGGAAGATATGAAGCTGGAAGTATTAACTCGGTTGCCATTGCTGGTTTGCATGAGAGTTTGAAGTGGCTGCAAAAAAATGATGTAAAATCTCATGAATTTTATTTGACAAAATATCTGATATCAAAGCTTTCTACACTGAGCAAGGTTCAAGCGTTTTTACCGGACGACACAAGTAAAGTCTTAGGCGTTGTTTCCATTGCTGTAGAAGGATATTCCTCTGCTGATGTAGGAGCAATTCTCAATGATGAGTATGATATCTGTGTTAGGACAGGATATCATTGCAGCCCGTTTGTACATGAATTTATTTCAAGCCTTCATTATGGAGGAACTGTAAGGATTGGAATTGGTGCTTTTACAACAAAGGAAGAAATCGATCAGCTTATTGATGCTTTAGCTTCACTATGACTAATGAAAGGACGGAGACTTTGAATTTTCAGCAGATGAATATAAAACCGATGTATCGCAGCAGCGATTATTCAAACATCGGCAGAGACTTCATAGAGAAGGTCTTGGAACATTGCGTATCCTACAAACGGGCAGTAGGTTTTTTCTCGTCTACGTCACTCATATATACATCACACGGTTTGCTGAATATTGCTGATCATTACAAAGGTGGAGATCCCTTAATCAGGTTTATTGTTTCTCCAAAGCTTACCAAAGAAGACGAAATGGCGATTCGCGCCGGAATCAGATCCAGGAATCGTGTTATTGAAAATGCGATGCTTCGAGATTTTTCAGAGCCAGAAAATGAATTCGGCAAGGAAAGATTAAATATTCTCTGCCATCTGATTAGCTCTGGTGCAATGGAAATCAAAGTTGCCGTGACAATGTTTGAAGAAAATGACATTGGGATGTATCACGAAAAAATAGGCATCATGGAGGATGAAGATTACAACAAAATAGCCTTCAGTGGGTCACTTAACGAATCAGCAAATGCATTTGCTAATAATTTTGAATCAATTACTGTCTTTAAGAGCTGGGAAGAAACAAGGCCATATCTCGATGAAATTGAAAAAGACTTTGATTTGCTATGGACGAATCTTACAGACAGAGTGCTGGTTATTGATTTCCCAGAAGCGGTAAAACAACGGCTATTTCAGTATAAACGTGAAACATTTAATCGAAATATTGAGGAAGACGAGAGGAAATGGGAAAGACAAAGTAAGAGTGAGCTTCCTTCCATAAAAGGAGGCGATGCGCCTCAGTTCTACGACTACCAAAAAGAAGCCATTACTAATTGGATGAGAAATAGAGGCCGCGGCATTTTTGACATGGCCACTGGTACAGGAAAGACATTTACCGCCTATGGAGCAATGGTAGCTTTATTGGAGCGGACAAAATATCATCTTGCTACAGTCATCGTTTGTCCATATCAACATCTTGTGGATCAGTGGATAGAAGATGCGGAGCGTTTTAAAATCAGCAATATGATAGTCGGGTATTCTGATCCCAAATACAAAGACTATATGACGCGGCTTAAGCAGGCAATTCAAAACTACAATGACGGCATCATCAATTTCTTCTATTTTATTACGACCAACGCTTCCTATAAGACCGATAAAGTGCAGGAAGCTTTGAAAAAAATAAATGGAAATGCGTTGCTTGTCGCTGATGAAGCACATAATCTTGGCAGTGTTGGCATGGTCGACTGCCTGCTTCCAAACTTCAACTTCCGACTCGCTTTATCGGCTACTGTTGATCGATTTCGTGATGAAGAAGGAACCAAGCAAATATATGATTATTTTGGGCAGAAGTGCATCGAATACCCTCTTGAAAAAGCAATAGATGAAGGAAAATTAACAAAATACTATTATTATCCGATAATTGTGTATCTTACCCAGGAAGAAAGGCTTCAATACCTGGAGTTGACAAAGAAACTTGCGAAATTAATTCGTAAAGATAAAAATGGGAAACAAGTAATGTCGGAAGGCGCACAGCAAATAGCGATACAGCGATCCCATATCATTGCTGGCGCAGAGAATAAGCTGTATCAGCTGAAAGCTGAAATGAGGAGGCATATAAATGATTATTATATGCTCGTATATTGTGGAACATCAGTGATGGCAAAAGGTACCGATGATGAAAAGAAGCAGATTGATGCTGTTTCATCTATGCTTGGTAATGATCTAAAGATCAGATGTGCAAAATATACATCCGAGGAAAATGCCGAAGAACGCCGAGAGCTGAAAAGGAGATTTCAGACTGGAGATGATCTGCAGGCACTAGTAGCCATTAAATGTTTGGATGAAGGCGTTAACATACCAAATATTCGTAAGGCGTTTATTCTCGCCAGTAGCACAAATCCAAGAGAATATATTCAGCGAAGAGGCAGAGTGCTAAGATTGGCTGAAGGTAAAGGTGATGCGGAAATCTATGATTTTGTCTGCCTTCCTCTTGACGCAACAGAGCTTCAGGAGTCTGATAAAGAAACAAGGAAATCATTCAAGGCACTAATTAATAATGAATTGAAGAGGATTGAAGAATTTGGAAAACATGCAATAAATAATTCAGAAAGCGACACATGTGCTGAAAAAATTCGGGAAGATTATGACATGTATGATTTTGAAACTGGTCAAAGCGTAATATATTCTGAAGAGGAGTGAGGAAGATGTCGGACACAGAGTATTCAAATGAACAGAGAAAAGAGATTCAAAGAAAGATAGAGCGCGAAATAGCAAAACTGGAAAGACAAAACTATTTTCATAAGAACATGTCAGATCCTGAAATGGTAAAGAGAATAATGCAAATTGTGGAGGAAAATGTAAAATGATCATCAAAAGCTTAACTTTACATGATTTTCGACAATTCCGTGGAACACAAAGCATTGAGTTTTCAACAGATCCAGATAGGAAAACAACACTTGTTATTGCTGAGAACACAACAGGAAAAACTACAATTCTTGAAAGTTTTCGATGGATATTTTATGGCTCTACAGATTTGAAAACGATTATTAATAATGATCAGAATGATGAAATGCAGCCTAATTCGCAAAGTACTATTTGGGGTGAGGTCGTTCTTGAACATTTGGGAATTGAATACCACATTAAGAGAAACGGATTAGTAATTAAAAATGCGGTCAATGCGAAAGTTGTAGATACAGAGCTGATCATTCATTATATCGATACTAATGGGATAGAACAGGAACTTCGCGGAGATGATGCGCAGCAGAAGGTTCTTGAAATTGTTCCTAGAGATTTGTTCCCATACTTCTTTTTCCAGGGCGAAAATATTGAAAAAATCGGTCATGCGATTTCAAATGGCAGAAATACAGACAGCAGTGAATTTGTAAAGGCTATTCGTGGGATGCTTGGCTTCAACTGGCTTTACAAGGAAAAAGAACATTTGCTAAGTGCTGAAAGAAAATATCGCAAAGCCATTGAAGAAAATCAAAACGATACTAAACTGCAGGATATCCAAAAGCGTATTAATACTGAAATAGATAATATTCAAAAGGACAAAAAAGAGCTCAATGAGATTGAAAAAAATCTCGAAGCGTATACTAGAGAAAGAGATGAATTAAATGCATTGATTAGTCATTCCGCTGCTGTTGCTGAAAAGCAAACGCAGTCTCTAGAATTACAAGATGAGATTGCGAACAAGACAGCAGAATTGCGGAAACTTCAAGATTCAATTTTTAAAAAATTCAGCAGTAATGGCATGAGGTACCTTTCTAAAAGTCTTTTCCAACAAGCAGAGAAGCTGCTGCAGGATAACGATGATATTGATAAGGGTATCCCAGGTATGGATGCAACTGCAATTGAATATTTACTACAACAAAAAAAGTGCATCTGTGGTTTAGAGCTTAAAGAAGACTGTCCTGAATTTGTTGCTTTGAAAAAGGCCGAAAAGTATCTTCCTCCGAATAATCTTGGAGCGGAAATTTCAAGCTTCCTTACTTATGGTAAGCAATTCGTATCATATGGAGATGAATTCAAAGCTGATTTTGATGATAGAAGAGGACAGCTCACTCGTCTTCAGGCTGAAATTGATGAAAAGAGTGATAAAAAGGACAAATTGGATCAGGAAATTCAAAATGCTCCAGATATCTCCAAGAAAAAGCAAAGGCAGATTGAACTTGATAGAATCATTGCAAATGAAAACGTAAGAATAGGCGCTGTGAATACACAAATAGAAGATGCGCAAAGTGCTCTGACTAGTGCAAATAAAGAAAAGGAAAATTACAAAGTATTGGATGAAAATTCCATCAAACTTCAGGAATGTGATTGGCAGGTATCAACACTTATCAATCGTATTGAAAATTATTGTAAGAAGAAAGAAGCGGAAAAGAAAGCAGAACTTGAAAGCGCAATCAACGATATTTTCTTCAGGGTGTTTAACTCTGATCTGGCAATTGAATTAGACAATAATTATCACATGCGGTTTATTCAGAAAAAGTCAGACAAAGAAAAAGAAGATATCTCAGAAGCATTTGAAACGTCTGGTGCACAGGATGCAATCATGGCCTTCTCGTTTATTGGCGGCATCATTGAACTTGCAAAGAAGAAGGCTGCAAAGAAGGCTTCGGACAATTCTGATGATCTAGATGACGATTACGAACTGGAACCTTATCCGCTTGTAATGGATGCCCCGTCTTCATCTTTTGACAAAAAGAGAATTAAGAGTTTTTGCGAGATCATGCCAAATATTGCGGAACAGCTGATTTTCTTTATCAAGGATACGGATGGACTCGTAGTGAAAGAAAATCTGAAAGGTAAGATTGGAAAAGAATACAGCATTCAGAAATCCGGAAAATTTGAATCTAAAATAGTTCCAGGCTCAAAGATTGAGGGGGTGCATTGATATGGCTGCTAAGGAATTATTTACTTATGTATACGAATTCACTGGGCCATACGAAGAAAAAGCTAGAAAGCTAACCTCAATTATTGATTCCGCCAGCGGCGCAGCGTTATTTCATAGCGGTATTGAGCTTTTTATGACTTCTGCAATTGTTGGAGCATTAAGTAATACAAGAAAACCGCGTATAAGAGGAAATACAAGCTATAAAATATTCTCAGACCAGTTTAAAACACATTATGATGACTGCATGTTTATTTTCAAGCTTGTAATGTTAACATCGAAAGATCCTAGTGCGCAGCCGATTGATTTGATCAATAATGCTTTCAAGTATTCACCAGAAAGCCCAGAATATTCTGAAAATGCCAGGATTTTTGAAGAATACATGCTTGGCGGTTTGACTGTCATTTATGACAAGCTGATGGTATCTTCCAATAAGAGATATGATGATTATCTTGTCAGCTTGAATGATTTAATTAATAAATATACTTCCGATTCATCTGACTCAAAAGCAGATGGATCTGATATAGATTTTGATACGCCTATATTCTAATCATTTGCCTGCATTGATATAGTGATTTTCATAATGCTTTCATGGGTATACTAAATGTGTGTAATAATCAGGAGTTATTGGATTTTGGAAGATGATGATGAGTTTAGATAATAATGAACAGCACACATTTCATTTGGACGATGAAATTGATCAATGTGGTTTATCTAATCGGTCAACGCATGCTCTGCTGAAGAATGGTGTATTAACGGTCAAAGATCTTTTGGGCTTGTCCGAGGAAGATTTGTGGAATTTCCACAGTATTGGCAAAAAATCCGTTGCTGAAATTCTGGCATTCAAACAAAATATCTGCACTGATGAGTTTGTAGAAACAGTTCATCAAGATCAGGTGAAACTGGCTGAGAAACTAAAGCCTGTATTGGATGATCCGATTTTTTGCGGCTATGATGATTCCATTAAGGTGCTGCATTTATCTGTTCGTTCAGAACATTGTTTAATGAATGCGGGTATTCTTACAGTTGGTAAATTGTCTGAAATTAGTGATAATCAATTGCTGAGAATCAGAAATCTTGGCAATAAAAGTTTTTCTGAGATCAGCAATATTAGAAACCATCTGATGATTACGGATCGGAATGCAGACAATGATAATGATGTTTTAAGTAGGTGTGATCGGCATATAGAGATCTGTGAATTGTTAGCGAGCAAATATCATATTCCTGCCGCAAATATTGCTGCAGCGATATCGCAATTGCCGGATGGTCTGACGGATGTTGAATGTGCCAGACAGATTGGCCGCGACAAGAGAATCAAATCTTTTATTGCGGAAAAAGTCATGAAGGATATTTCGGCGTATCCTGATGGAATTGCAGCCAAGGATTTTGTTTATCAGACGACAGGTTCTGATACTGAGAAGAAGTTTGTTGAAGAGGTCATTCTTTTGATGCTCAACGAGCGAAGATTGGATTACGAAGAGTCGAAAATCAGTCTTCATTATCCTACTGTCAGTGAATGGATCAGCGGCATTAAAGATGAAAGAGACAGATTCATTCTTTCCGGGCGTGCGCATGGTAAAACGCTGGAAAATGTCAGTGAAGAATTGGGCATTACAAGGGAACGTGTACGGCAGATTGAATCAAAATATCTAAGGAATAAGCCGAGGCTGAAAGAAGATAAATACAGATATCTTTTTAATGAATATTACTTAAGCAGAGATGATTTTTATTATGCTTTTCCAGATGAGTCAGACCTTACATTTTCTTTTTTGAAAATGGGCCATGGTAAAAGAGGGACTCAATCAATTGAAGATGCGATGTCTGATGCAAAGGTATCAGATCATATAAAAAGGGGTCTGCAAAGACTTCTTTGTCGTAATTATCTGATTGACGGCAATAATGCGATACCTGCAAAGCGGCCTGAAATTGTAAAATATTTCGTCAGAAAAGAATGTCGTCAGGATACAAATCTGAATGATTTCGTCAAAAAATATGATGCGTTTCTGCGGGATCACGGATTTGAAAATGCCGAAGAATTAAAGGTAGACCCACGGGTATATGCAAATACGATAGCGGCCAGCAGATATGCTCTTTGGAAGCAGTGGCGTACATTCAGGTATTATGACGTTGATGCGAACGATTATGCAGACTTTGTGCAGACGATCAATCTTCCTCAGTTCGATCACAAAGAGATTTCGACATTAAAGATTCTGCGGGACAATCAGGAATTGATGCGTGAATATGATATTCATGATGAGTATGAATTACATGATCTTTTGAAGAAGATCTGGAACCAATACGGCAATATTCAGGTTGATTTTGCGCGAATGCCTACCTTAAGAATCGGCAGCGGAGTTGATCGTGAACAGCAGATTCTGGAATTGCTGGAAGAAGTCACTCCCATTAATGTGAATGACTTCGCGAAGCTTTATGAAGAAATGTATGGGGTTAAAGCTCCTGTTTTCATCAGCAATCTGGCACCAATCATCAATCGATATTTCCATGATGGCATTTATGAGATTCAGAGTGAAGTTCTCAGCGATGAGCAATATGCAAAAATGAAGGAAGTATTGACGGAAGAATGCTATTCCATCAACAGGATCCGGCAGATATTCTTCAAATTATATCCAGATGATAAGCTTGAGAAAATCAATGCATATACGCTGAAAATGCTTGGCTTCAAGTATTTTTCGGGATATGTCATCCGCAGTAAATACAACAGTGCGCATGAATATTTTGAAAAGCTCCTGGATGTTCCGTATTTTGATGTGGCCTCTGTAGATCATGATGTCCGTTTCGCAGCAGCTTTTTCCGGTATTTATCAGCAGAAAAGAGATCAATTATCCCTGATCGAATATGAAGAAGGAAAATGCATCAGCCAAAACGAACTGGCAGAAAAGTACGGCATTTCAAAAGATGACATGATACAGCTGAGAAATGCAATGTTGAAGATGATTGATCCGGATACTGTTTACTCGATCCACTATCTGAAAAATCATGGTCTGCATTTGGAAAATACCAAATTTGAGAATTGGTCTGATTATGCATTGTCATCCATTCTGGCTGGCGCAAAAGATCAGATCAAGTCGATCAAGATGGGGCATGTCAGAGTTTTCTGCCAGGCAGAGCAGCCAACGATTTATTTGCTGATTTCGCAGGTGTTTGGGGATGCGGATCAAATGAAGTATTGCGATCTTGTTTCAACGTTTGAGAATCAGTATGGCGTACATCTGAAGGATGACAAAGTAAAAACGATAATAAAAGATTCGGATTATTACTATGATCCAATCGATAAAATGATTTATCGCAATTATCAGGTATATGCAAAGATATCCCCTGTTAACGATGATCTGGGTGATATGGAATTGGACGAAAGCTTGTTTGACTAAAAATGGCAGATTTCTCATGAATGACGGGAAATCTGGCGTTTAATTACATCAGCTTACTTTTGCAGGATGTTGTTGATCTTCTGGAACAGTTCTTCTTTTGTAGAATACGTGGAAATGTGGAAGTATTGGTCTCCTTTGATCATGGCGGAGAGCTGGCACATTTCTGGTCTGTAGAAGACATAGACTGGTTTGTTCAGGTTTTCGGCATAGGCGAGTTCATAGCCGACGCCGAGGGATGGTCTTGTGCATTCAGCGATGACAAGATCACATTCTTTCAGCCAGTTTGTGTCCTGGGTGTAGATGAGGTTATCCCTGTCTCTTTCCTGTTCATGGATTGAGCGGGTGAGATCACCGACATGTTCGGTTAATACGATATCTGTTTCCTGGATGTGCTGAATGGCATCTTTGTACAGCTGGGCATCTTCTCTGCCGCCGCGGATACTGCCGGCAAAATATACTTTCTTCTTCATGAATGTCTCCTTTTGCATTACTATACTCGCGAAAGGAAGAGTGTGTGATGAATCTGGATGAAAAGACACTGAAACAGGAATCTGTGTATGATGGGAAGATTCTGCATGTGCATAAGGATGTGGCAGAGATGCCGGATGGCACGAATGCGCCCCGTGAGGTGGTGGAACATCCCGGTGGTGTTGGCATTGCGCTGGAAGATGAATCCGGCAGGTTCTTTCTGGTGAGCCAGTATCGTTATGCCCAGCATGAGGTGACTGTTGAGTTTCCGGCTGGCAAGAAGGAAAAGGGAGAGGATCCTTTGACAACGGCAAAGCGTGAGATTGTAGAGGAAACAGGCTATGAAGGTACTGACTGGGTGTATCTTGGCAAGATTTATCCAACGCCTGCCTATGATTCTGAGGTGATTGATCTGTATTATGCCCGACAGGGAAAGTTTGCCGGGCAGCATACGGATGATGATGAGTATCTGGAGCTGTCTAAAATGACATTGGCGGAGCTGACTGATAAAATAGCAGACGGAAAGATTCCGGATGCCAAGACGGTCAGTATGACGTTTCTGGTGAAGGAATTCAAGGAAAGAGGACGGATATGAGTGAGAAGATTACGATTCATGATCTTGTGACGTATCACTATGTAGAAAATCTGCAGTACAGTCCGGATGGAAAGACGCTTGCATGGCAGGTGGCGTATGCGGATGAAAAGAAGAATACATATAAGCGTGATGTGTGGATGCTCAGAGATGGCAAGCCGGTGCAGCTGACCAGTACGCTGAATGCTTCGATTGTATGCTGGGAAGATAACAATACGCTGCTGCTGCAGCGCAGTACGGAAGATACGGCTGCTTTGACAACGGATCTGTACCGTATCCATCTGGATGGCGGGGAAGCTGTCAGGGCATTTACTCTGCCGTTTGCCATGAGTTCCATGAAGAAGGTAAAAGATGGCGTGTATGCAGCTCTTGGTACGATTGATATGCACAATCCGGATGTATATCTGCTGGATGAGGAAGGCAGAAAGAAGTATGCGGATGAGCAGAAGGAAGAGCATGAGAATTATCAGGTTGTAGATGAGGTGCCGTACTGGTTCAATGGCCAGAACTTCGTCAATGGCAATCGTACGGCATTGTTCCTGATTGAGCTGAATCCGTTTGGCGTAAAGCGCCTGACGGCTCCGGCTTTTGATACGGATGCGATGCTGGTGGATGGAGAGCGCATTATTTATTCCGGCAATGAGCGTACACGCCGTCAGTCTCTGTATAACAGGGTATATGCGTACGATGTCAAAACAGGAAAGACCGAGACGATCTATGGCAAAGATGGCATGAGCTTCAATAATCTGTTTGTATTGAACGGAAAGCTGTATGGCCAGGCATGTGATCTGAAAGAGTACGGGGTTAATGAAACAGGAAAGGTTTCCCGTATTGAAAAGGATAAGCTGGAAGTAATCTTCAAGCCTGAGATTTCTCTGTATGATTCTGTGGTTGGTGATACAACGCTTGGCGGCGGCAGGGAATCTGTCAGTGTCAGGAATCACTGGATTACGATTGCTACAAAGGATTACTATACAGTGCTGCTCGACTTTGACAAGAAGTTCTCCCGGAAGGAGATTTCTACCCAGGGAATCAATGCCTATTGTCTGGCTGCCAATGAGGATCAGATTGCTTTTGCAGGCCAGGACTGGAATCATCTGTCTGAGGTATATGTGATGGACAGGGATGGATCTGGTCTGAAGAGAGTGACGGCCTATAATGATGAAGCTTTGAAGGACAAGTATGTTGCGCAGCCGCAGAAGCTTGCTTATACATCCCAGGGTGAGGTGCTCAATGGATGGGTGCTGCTGCCGAAGGGATACAATGAGAAAAAGAAGTATCCGGCTGTGTTTGATATTCATGGCGGGCCGCGCTGTGTCTATGGTGAGATGTTCTTCCATGAGATGCAGGTGTGGGCAAGTGAGGGCTACTTTGTCTTCTACACCAATATTCGTGGATCTGACGGACGCGGCGATGCCTTTGCTGATATCCGCGGCAAGTATGGTGAAGTGGATTATCAGAACCTGATGGACTTCATGGATGCGGTACTGAAGAAGTATCCTGCCATTGATCCCAAGCGTGTGTGTGAGACCGGCGGCTCCTATGGCGGCTTTATGACCAACTGGATCATTACGCATACAGACCGCTTCTGTGCCGCTGCTTCCCAGCGTTCTATTTCCAACTGGGTTTCCATGTCCTTCATCAGTGATATCGGTCCGTACTTCGGTGCAGATCAGAATGCTGCCAAAACACCGTTTGAATATGACAAGCTCTGGGAACATTCTCCGCTGAAATATGCTGAGAATGTCAAGACACCGACCTTGTTCATCCATTCAGATGAGGACAGACGCTGCCCGCTGCCCGAAGGCATGCAGATGATGCAGGCACTGGCTGTCAGAAATGTGGAAACCCGCATGTGCATTTTCCATGGAGAAACACATGAGCTGTCCCGCTCTGGCAAACCGCTGCACCGTATCAGAAGAATGCAGGAGATTACCGACTGGTTCAATGCACATACGGGCGATGGCAGGAAGGACAAGAAAACAAAAAGTACTAAGAAGTAAAGTCTGTTGTCAGCTTGACAGGAATGCTACAATACTTGAAAGACAAGGAAAGAGAGGAATGTGGAAATGAAGCATATTGCAACATTGAATACGCGCGACATGGAGAAGTCTGTATGTGATGGCGGCTGCGGCGAGTGCCAGACATCCTGCCAGAGTGCATGCAAGACATCCTGCGGTATTGCCAATCAGAACTGTGAGAATAAGAACAACAAGTAAGTTGTTGTACAGGGTGTGAAGAAAGATGGGCCGGAACGGCACTGGTGCTGTTCCGGTCTGTTTGCGTTTTGGAGGATTGAAGATGATTCATCAATACAAACTGAATGGATATAACATCGTCCTGGATGTGTACAGTGCCTCTGTCCATGTCACGGATGATATGGCCTATGATGCCATTGCCCTTCTGGACAAAGGTCTGTCCAAAGAAGAGGCACAGAAAGAAATCACCGGGAAGTATCTTGGCAGGCAGCTGCAGGATACGGATGGCAATCCTGGGGAGATCGTTTCTGAAAAGGATATTGCGGATACCTTTGCGGACATTGATGCGCTGACTGCCCAGAAGAAGCTGTTTACCGAAGATACGTTTGCCCCATTGGCAGGAAAACTGAAGAACAAGTCCAATGTCATCAAGGCACTGTGCCTGCTGGTGGCTCATACATGCAATCTGAACTGTTCCTACTGCTTTGCCAGCCAGGGCAAGTATGATAACAAGACCGGCCTGATGAGTTTTGAGACAGGCAAAAGAGCTCTGGACTTTCTGATTGAAAACAGCGGTACCAGAAGGAACCTGGAAGTGGACTTCTTCGGTGGGGAGCCGCTGGTCAACTTTGAGGTTTGCAAACAGCTGGTTGCCTATGCACGCTCAATTGAGAAGGAAAAGGGAAAGAACTTCCGCTTCACCTTGACGACCAATGGCGTCAATCTGAATGATGAGGTCATTGCATGGGCCAACAAAGAGTGCTACAACGTTGTGCTGTCTCTGGATGGCCGCAAGGAGGTCAATGACCGTTTCCGTGTGGATAAGGCGGGACACGGTTCCTATGACCGCATTGTGCCAAACTTCCAGAAACTGGTAAAGGCACGCGGAGGAAAAGGATACTATATGCGCGGCACCTTCACCCACTACAACACAGACTTCACCAAAGATATCTTCCACATGGCCGATGATCTTGGCTTTGATGAGCTGTCCATGGAGCCGGTAGTAGCAGATCCTTCTTCTCCTTCTGCTTTGACCAAAGAAGATCTTCCGGTTATCTTTGAACAGTATGAGATCCTGGCCAAGGATATGATCCGAAGAGAAAAAGCAGGACACCCGATCACGTTCTATCACTACATGATCAATCTCGAACATGGCCCGTGCATTTATAAGAGAATCTCCGGCTGCGGTTCCGGCACGGAATATCTGGCTGTCACAGCCCAGGGTGATCTGTATCCATGCCATCAGTTTGTCGGTGATGAAGCCTACAAGATGGGCAATATCTGGGATGGCGTCACGAATACAAAACTGCGGGATGAGTTCCGCCAGTGCAATGTGTATGCCCGCCATGATTGTGACAACTGCTGGGCAAGACTGTATTGTGCCGGCGGCTGTGCAGCCAATGCCTACCATGCTACAGGTGATATCCATGGTACGTATGAGTATGGCTGCGAGATCTTCCGCAAGAGAATTGAGTGTGCGATCATGATTAAGGTAGCAGAGGCTGCCATGCAGGCAGAACAGGAACAATAAGAACCGATAGAAAAGACCTGCAGGCTGATCAGCCTGCGGATCTTTTCAGACATACGATGCCGGCAGGAAAAATGAGCGCAAATATGCCCGCGTTGGGCAAGTGAATCCGCAGCTTTCCAGCTGCTAAATCTGTTTGGTTTAAGCCATTCAATGAAGAATAAAGCAAGGAATCCCGGCAATTATTGCGGGCAGGAATTGCTTTTCTTTTTCTTGCAGGTGAGTGATCTCCACCTATGCCATCATACTGATTTTATCCTTCTACTCTTCTGCTGTCTCCTGAAAGGATCAGACGATTGTAAGATCAGACAGAAGTATTAAGTGGAATGATGATATCCAATAAGATAATTCTATCAAATTAGTCATACTAAGATAAGAATGATAATTTCAATTCACTTATGCTATTTTTTTGACAGGAGGACAGACTGCACATGAAGAAATTCTTATCTTTTGCAATTGTTATTTGCATTTCAATTTTACATTATTCGATGCCGGTCAGTGCTGACGAGTCGTCTGATTCTGCTATTATTTCTAACATACAAGTATTAGATTCAGGAGAAAACGGTCTTATTCATGCTTTCACATTTTACTCTAGGCTTGATGAAAAAACATATATAGTAAAAACATATGCGGATCATGTTAATGTGTATGATGAAAATGAAAAGCTGCTAAATACAATGGAATTCTCATCTATTCATGATGATCCAATTATCAGTAAGACTAGTTCATCTAATAATACTGTAATGACTTCAGGTGCCGACGCCTATGAAAAGTGGGGGAGATGGACATATTACAGACGGGATAATATGCATATTGGCGATATTACTGGCTGGACGATTTCGACACTGGCTGGTGCTCTTACTGGAGTTTTTGGATCATTTTTAGGCCCGTTAGCAGGACTGGCAACGATAATTTACAATATGAAATATGAAGATATTTATGCAAACATTTATATCAGCACAAATGTTTACTGTACTATTCTTGTAAAACAAAAATACTTTTTCTACAGTGACAGCACGAATGTTTATATCAAATCAGAAGAAAAAGCTCCTTCCTGGTGGGGATCTCCCTGGGATTATACTCAACCGGCTGCCTGCAGAATTTTAGCTGAAAGATATTAGATTATGATTAAGCTTTTAAAATTATATATTGCAGTATTTGGCTATATTGGAAACCGTTCCGATGATTTCGTATTTGATCATTGTACTTACAGCATAAATTTGATAACTTAAATCAAGCCCTTTTTCGGAGATTTCTTCGATAAATTCATAAGCTTCAGAATTTTTCTGATCGGCCACCACGAAAAGAGGAGACAGTCTCCCCGGTTTTGAAAATTCGTTCTATAATCTGCTTAGGAACGGAAAGTTGAGCCGTTCTTCATAAGCGAATAAATTACTACTAATAGTTTATCCGCCGCAGCGATATTGGCAGCTTTGGGCTTCAATGGTGAGGTAGCCTGCTGCCTTTTCTTTTGGTTGAACTGATAGATAGAATCTCCCTTTTTCAGCCTGTAGTTGCACGTGACTGCCAGATAAACAAGACACCTCAGATGTCTGTTTCCTTTCTTGGATATAGCCAGG